>QHXC01000133.1 GCA_003222815.1 Acidobacteriota bacterium
ACCCCGGCCGCGCCTTCAAAGGAATGGGACCATTTACTTGAATGGCACGGCCACCCCTCCTTTGCCAAGGAGGGGACTTCGCCTTTCCCGCAGGTTGTCCCAGACGCCCGTGTCCAGCGGACGACTTGTGGGTAACGCTCAAGCACCACCGCAAGGAGGGGAATTCCGGCTCATTCTGTTTTCCTCGTTTGCTGCAAATTGTCTAGCGAGATCAGGATGTCTGACCTTCTTCGGCTTCTTACGTCACCACCGTGTCCGCTCACTTCGATCCTTTTTTCGCCGCTTCTTCGGCGGCCCTCTTTTCTTCGGCTCGAGCTCCAGCAAGAACTCCCGCCAGGCCATAATTCCCCTCGTGACACGCGTACTCATACAGCGGCCCCTGCGCCTTCTTCATAGGAATCTCTCCGGACCAGGGTTTCGCCCAAGTCGTCGGATCTTCGACCGTGAATTGATAGAGCAGCGTGTTCACGTCGACACGCGTGAAACGTTCGACCAGACGCAAGTTCTCGCTGGATCCTCTGAAGTTCGTTTTATCCGTGAAATTGGTTGTTTCGACGACCAGCGTGTTGCCGTCTTCCCAATGGCCACGCGAGTCTCCCAACCATTGGCGGATGTTTTGCGGAAGATGCGGGCTACCGTCCAGTGGGATGATTCGGGCGTCGTGAATCATCTCCACCAAGATCACAACAGATCCAGGAGTCTGCACAATCTGGTAGTTGCTGTTGTAGTTCGCAGGAAGCATTGGCGGTCCAGCCTGCGGCATCGAGAGACAACGCTCGGCCAAAGATCGGTTCTCCGGACCGTCGAAGGCGCCACCTCTTCGTCTGGCTGCCTCCACGCGATCGGCGTTTCTCTTCTGCGCCTCCGGCGTCAACGATGGAACTCTTCCGTCCGGCGGGTCGACAATCAGCGAAGTTCGCATGGTGGATACCACTTTTCCTCGGTCTCGCCAGAACTCGTTGTACGCGCGGCCGACGTCGGCGTCGGCGGTTCCATCACGGCGATCCCCATTAGCATCGTAAACCGCTTGCTTTTCGAATTCGGCCGCTTCCGTTTCGGTTAAAAACTCTTTCCCCGCAAGGTCTCTGGGACGTTCCAATGGCGTAACCGTGGCATTCGTCCATATTCCCTGAAGGTCGGGCTTGCCGTCTGGTGTACGTGGCGGAGTCCGAGTCTTCGCCATGGATAACGGAGCCTGGCCGGCGATGAGTATCGGCGTCAGCAACACAAGCACGGTCACAACCCCCAGAGCACTCATTGAAGCGAGAAACCGGTGGTTCATCTGAAAACCTCCTTTTCTTAGAAAGAGGTTAGCCGCGCCATCCGCGGCTAACAAAATCTTAAAAAAAGACTAAAAGTTATACCTCCGGAGCTTCGTCACCTTTTCAATTGCCCATTTGTCAGGTTATAAAGATCGAAGCAGATTTTAGCGCACATTGAATTCGCAATCTTGTCATATTGAACAATGACTATCACATACGACAACGTAGTGACATGGGGACGTTCCTTCGATGAATATCGTCGAATGTTTCACTTGAGCGAGCGACAGCTACGACTCAAGATTCTTGGCTGTGCCGACGGACCGGCCAGCTTCAATGCTGAAATGACCAAACAGGGCTACTCGGTTGTTTCATGTGATCCTCTCTATCAATTCACAACAGCTCAGATTCAGGCGCGGATTGACTTCACGTATGAGACAGTGATGGCGCAAACGCTTGCCAATCGCGAACTTTTTGTCTGGAAGGACATCGCATCGCCGGAAGAGTTGGGTGACCTCCGCCGTGAAGCGATGAACGAGTTTCTGGCCGACTATGACAGAGGAGGACAAGGACGATACGTTGCGGCGGAATTGCCGGAGTTACCGTTTGTCTCCTCGTCGTTCGATTTGGCGCTGTGTTCGCATTTTCTTTTTCTGTATTCCTCGAATTTGTCACTGGAATTTCATGGGTGGGCCATTAAAGGTATGTGTCGAGTGGCCAAGGAAGTACGCATTTTCCCATTGCTTACGCACAATGCCGAGCCATCGCCCTTTGTAATGCCATTGATTGAAAGTTTTCGGAAAGCCGGTCGACAGGTGTCCGTTGAAAGGGTTCCTTATGAATTTCAACGCGGTGGAAATCAGATGCTGCGGATTGTCTGACCGCCCAACACCACGATCCAGCCGGCAATCGGCGCGCCACGGTTTCGTTCGCCGACCGGTAACGCCCGCGCCGCTCGTGGCTGAGCGCCCGATCCGTTTAGCCCGCTCTCCATCTGAGGCACATTCCGAAACCGCCGTGTTAACATTTGCCCGGAATGTCTTTCGAATTCGAATGGGATCCGAAAAAAGCCAAGGCAAATCTAAAAAATCATGATGGCGTTTCCCTCGAAGAGGGCATGACCGTATTTTAGTGCCCGTGAGGCGACAGCCACGGAGCGCATAGACTATGAAGAAAACGCCGAAATCGTAAGAAAAGCAAAGGCATCGTCGACGATTTGAAGGCCGAATACCGAATCGCCGTTTAGTGCGATGCAGCCAGCGCGTTAGGACGGCTTTTTCCATTCACACTCAGAAAATCTTGACGCCGAGGCGGTTTTGAATGATCCTCGATCAGCTTTCACTAGAAGGACAAATCAAAGGCGCAATCCAGGAGGCTAAACTGTGGCAAAGAACAAAATTTCCGTAAATCGACGTGGTTTTCTAAAGGGCGCGGCGGCGGGCGCGGCGGCGCTGGTGGCGAAAGCACCGGCTGCAATGGCTCAGCAAGCGGTAGCAGCCCGTCCTGCTGCGGTGGTGCCGAATAGTGCGCAGTTGGCAGCCGAGGTAGCCCCTCCCCTACCGGTGGACGCGCGGATTGTCGAGAATCCGGGGTCGGACTTTATGGTGGACGTGCTCAAAGCGCTCAACTTCGAGTACATCACGACGAACCCGGGCTCCAGCTTCGAAGGGCTGCACGAATCCATCATCAATTACGGCAACAACACAAAACCTGAACTGCTCACTTGCTGCCACGAAGAGGCTGCAGTCGCGATGGCGCATGGGTACGCCAAGATCGAAGGTAAGCCGATCATGGCGCTGCTCCACGGCACCGTCGGCCTGCAACACGGGTCGATGGCGATCTATAACGCCTACGCGGATCGCGTGCCGATCTTTCTCGTCATCGGCAACCACATGGACTCGGCAGTGAGGAGCGGCGGCGTCAACTGGTATCACAGCGCGCAGGACATGTGCGCCATGGTTCGCGATTTTACCAAGTGGGATGACAATCCCGCTTCGCTCCAGGCGTTCGCCACGAACTCCGTGCGTGCTTACAAAACGATGATGACGCCACCAATGGGACCTGTAGCTATCGTCTGCGATTCGGGATTGCAGCTAGATCCGAATACCCACAAGAACCTGCGTATTCCGAAACTCGCGACGTCTACACCGCCAAGTGGCGACATTAGTGCCGTCAGAGACGCTGCAAAAATGCTGGTCGCGGCGCAGAATCCACGCATCAATTGCGGGCGGGCAGCGCGCACCCCGAACGGCATGAAGCTGGTCACTGAGCTCGCGGAGGTTTTGCAGGCTCCGGTCAACAACGGCGGCGAACGCATGCACATTCCGAATCGCCATCCGCTCGCCGGCAACGGCACGGGCCAGCCCGACCTGGTCTTGAATCTTGAAGTGCAGGGTGGCGGCGGTGGCGGTGGAAACGCGAAGATGATCAGCATCACCGCTCTTGACCTCTTCATGAAGAGCAACCTCCAGGATTTCCAACCATACGTGCCGGCGGATCTCGCTATTGCGGCCGACGCAGAGGCCACGCTGCCTCTTCTCATCGAAGAATGTAAACGTGTGATCACAGCCGACCGCCGGCGATTCCTCGACGATCGTGGGGTCAAGGTTGCCGAGGCGAATCAAAGGGCTCGTCAGCAAGCAAGGGAAGAAGCCCGATATGGTTGGGATTCAAGCCCGGTCAGCCTTTCCCGTCTTGCGGCAGAGTTGTGGCCCCTCGTCAAGAATGAAGACTGGGCCCTCGTCGGATGGCAAGGTTTCATCGGCAATTGGCCGGACCGGCTCTGGAACTTCGACAAGCATTACCAGTACATCGGCGGCCAGGGCGCCGGCGGTATCGGCTACAATGCGCCGGCAGCGGTCGGCGCAGCGCTCGCCAACAAAAAGTATGGCCGGCTTTCGATCAACATCCAGACGGATGGCGATCTAAACTTCTCGCCCGGTGTGTTGTGGACAGCGGCGCATCACAAAATCCCGTTGCTGATCATCATGCACAACAACCGCGCCTACCACGCTGAGGTCATGTTCGTACAACGGATGGCCAGCCAGCGGAATCGTGGAATTGACCGGGCCCACATCGGTACAACGCTGCGGGAGCCGAACATCGACTACGCAAAGATGGCCCAGACCTACGGCATGTACGGTGAAGGCCCGATAACCGATCCCAAGGACCTTGCGGCCGCATACAAGCGCGGACTCGAACGGGTGAAACGTGGTGAACCGGCGCTGATCGACGTGGTCACGCAACCCCGGTAGTGAAAAGGGGTCAGGGGTCAGGGGTCAGGGATCAGCGGCGCACGCTGACCCTCCCTGGATGCTTGGCCTCCGGACTCGTTGGAACGCGCACTGGATGGCATTAGGGGAACGACAGCGATCCACTTCTGTTTCGGGTATGCAGCCCTCCTCCATCAATGTCGCCGGGGGGAATCCGGTTTCCACACGCTACAATCCCGCAGTGCGCCTAGCGGAGGA
>QHXC01000134.1 GCA_003222815.1 Acidobacteriota bacterium
CGGAAACGATGAGTTGCGCTGTGTCGTCGGTCTTCACAACAGAGATCCCATCGTCAAGGATTGTTTCGTCTTCCGGCAATATCTCGGAAACATCCACAGAAACCGATTCCGGGTCTCCGGTAAACAGGTTCCGCTGGACAGGCCTCGCCCGTTCCGCTTCGATGAACTGTCGAAACCGCTCGTCACGGATGACGGTCGCACTCATTTTCAAAGCCCTCGCTTGGTTTGGAAATTCAGGGGACAGTCTAAACCCGGGCCTAAATAGCAGTGCGTTTTAAAGAGCGGCGTAGCGGATCACAAAGAGCACCGTGAACAGCACCATCAGCCAGTGAAGCTTGCGGTGGCGTCCGGAGACGAGGCTGAGGAGAACGTAGGAAATGAAGCCGAAGGCGATACCATCCGTGATGCTGAAGGTGAAGGGGATGAACGCGATGGTGATGAAAGCGGGAAGGTATTCCAATGGATCATCCCATTCGATTCGGCCCACGTTGCGCATCATGAACGCGCCGACAACGATGAGAGCCGGAGCCACTGTCGGGTAAAGCGTCAACCCAGACGCGCTCTTGTAGCCTTCGCCGATCATTTGGGCCAGCGGCGAGAAGAAGAGCCCCGAAAGCATCAACAATCCCGTAACGATGTTCGCGAGTCCCGTCTTGCCTCCTTCGGCAACACCGGCGGCGCTTTCGATGTAGCTGACGACTGGAGAATTTCCCAGCAGGCCAGAGACTGACGTTCCAATGGCATCCGCCAATAAAGCCTCACGTGCGCGTGGGAGCTGGCCGTTACGCATGAAGCCGCCTTGCTCCGCGATGCCGATGAGGGAACCGATACTGTCAAACAGATCGAGGAAGAAAAAAATGAAAATGACCGGGACGGCGCCAAGCTTCAGCGCCCCCATGATATCGAGCTTGAAAGCAATTGGTGCAATCGATGGCGGTCGGCTCACCAGTCCGTGAAATCGGACGATGCCAAAGACGAGGCCAAGAAGCGTGCTGGTCAGGATTCCAGCCAGGATGGCGCCGCGCGAACGGCGTACGAGAAAAATGCAAGTCACGACAATACCCGCAGCGGACATCCACACCTCCGGGTGATGCAGATTGCCGAGCGTGACGAGCGTCGCCGGATTAGCTGCAAGAAATCCGCTCCATTCCAGCCCCACTAATGTAATGAGCAGTCCAATCCCGACCGCGATTCCGCGTTTCAGCGAATCGGGAATGGCTCGAACCAGCGCCTCGCGCACGCCCCAAATGGACATGATCAGAAACACAATACCGGAAATGAAGACCGCGCCAAGCGCGATCTGCCAGCTATAGCCCATGCCCGCGACGACCGTGAACGCGAAGAAAAAGTTGTGCCCCATGGCTGGAGCGACCGCAATCGGGTAATTCGCCAGAAGCGCCATCAGGAAACAACCGAACGCGCTGACGACGCAAGTAGCGGCGAGTACGGCCTGGAAGTCCATGCCCGTCGTCGAAAGCACGGCGGGCTGGACGAAGATGATGTAGGACATCGTCATGAACGTCGTCAAGCCGGCGAGAACTTCGATGCGGATAGAGGTGTCGGTGAGATGAAAGGTTCGGTCGAGGAATTCGCGCATCAAGCCTTTTGCCGCGAATTGAGCGAATGACGCGAATTGCCCATTCGCGTGATTTGCGCAATTCGCGGCTTATATCTTCGCCACCACGGCCTCGCCAACCTCGCGCGTACCAAGCTTCCCGCCAATGTCCTGCGTCGTCTTGTTCTCATTCACACAGGCAGTGACGGCATTCTCTACGGCGCGGGCGGCGCCGGTCAGGCCGAGGTGCTCCAGCAACATCGCCGACGTGAGAATGGAGCCCATGGGGTTTGCAATGTTCTTACCAGCCAACGGTGGCGATGAGCCATGAACCGGCTCAAATAATGAAACCCCATTCGGATTGATATTGCCGGACGCCGCCATTCCCAGTCCGCCCTGCAGCGCCGCCGCGAGGTCCGTGACGATATCTCCGAACATGTTGTTCGTGACGACGACCTGAAAGTCCTTGGGCTGACGGACAAACAGCAGCGCGAGCGCATCGACGTAAAGATGGCTGGTCTGGACGTCCGGGTAACGCGCGGCGACTTCCTTAAAACACCGCTGCCACAGGTCTCCCGCATACGCCATGACGTTCGACTTGTCGCTCATGCAGACCTTGGTCTTGCCGTGCCGGCGCGCAAACTGAAACGCATATTCGATGATGCGTTCCACACCCTTTCGTGTATGTATCTCAACCTGGTTTGCGACTTCGTCCGGAGTTCCCCGCTTGAACACGCCGCCGGCGTTGACGTAAGCACCTTCTGTGTTCTCGCGAATCACCGTGAAGTTCACGTCTGCGACACCGGTGCCTTTGAGCGGACAGAGCCTTTCGTGGAACAAACGAACGGGCCGGACATTCGCGTACAGGTCCAATCCGAAGCGCAGCGCAAGAAGAATTTCGGCAGCGTGCTTGTTGTCGGGGACTCGCGGATCGCCGATTGCGCCAAAAAGAATTGCATCGAAATCCTTGCGCAGCATGTCGAACGCACCTGTGGGCAGCGAGACTCCTTCACGCAAGTACTTTTCTGCACCCCAATCGAACTCGGTGAATTCCAATCCGGCAGCGAAAACATCATTGACACGGCGCAGAACGCGCATGGCTTCCCGAGTCACGTCGATGCCGATACCATCGCCCGGAACTACCGCAATTCGCTTCATGCCCCACGGGGCTCCACGAGCATCTTGTATTCGTCCATCAAGGCCTGGAGGTGGGATTGTTCGTCCTCGGCGAATTCCATGAAGATCTTTTTTCCTTTAGCATCCGAAATCTGTTTTGCAAAATCTTTGAAGAACCGATGCGACCTTCGTTCGAGGTCCATCGCGATGTTCAGCGCATCGAGGTCGGTCGTGGTGTCCTTCACTTCTACTTTCAATAGTTCCTTTTGCGGAAAGATGTCCTCAGCGATCTTCCGGCTGAGCGGCAGCCGTGTGGGCTCGCGTTTGAGCCATTGGTTTTTCTGGAGAAGCGTTCGATGCTCGTCCTGAAGCCGCCGCAGGTGGTCGGATTCTTCCACAGCAAGCCTTTGAAACATCAGCCTTCCGCTGTCGTTCTTCGTTTTCCTCGACGCGTTTGTGTAGAAAGTGTAGCCGCGACGCTCGATAGCCAGCGTCAGTTCGAGCGCATCGCGTACGACTGTCTTTTCCAGGCGCTGCCGTTCGTTCACGCCGGCCGACTTCTGTTCCTTCCGCAAGCAGGACTTGCATATGCCCACAATCGCGTACCGGCTGTATCGCTCTTCAAAGCCATGTTCATCGGTCACGCGCTGTATCAGAGTCTCGATTCTTCGCGACGGGAACTCGACATTGCTCCCACACAGATTGCAAATGAAGTGTAGATGATTCGGTTGCTTGATGACCGGCTCGTAGCGCGTCATTCCGCCCAGTTTGGATTGCCGAATCAAGCCGGACGCCAGCAGGATTTTGAGAGTCCGATAAATGGTGGCCAGTCCGATCCGATGCCCGTTTTGGAGCACGATATCGCGAATCTCTTCGACGGACGGGTGGCCCTTCGCTTCCAAAAGCACGCCCCAAATCAGCGCACGCTGCGATGTCTTTTTCAGCTTCTTCTCCGTCAGTAGTTTTTGAAACTCTTTCCGTTGTTTCATCGCGGCCCGATTATACGCTATAGTGGATTTTCCTTGTGTGAAAGGACACTCATGAAGAAGACAGTTTTGGTCCTGATGCTCGCGCTTCCTTTGTTCGGGTGCAGCTCAAAACCGACCAAGATCAAACTGGAGGACGCCATCAACCAGCCGAAGGGGCCGGCTCCCGAGTTCGATCTCGACAAAGTCGCAGGCGGCAAGCTCAACGCGGACGAAATCAAGGGGAAGGTGACCATCGTCGACTTCTGGGCCACGTGGTGCCAGCCTTGCATTTCGGAGATCCCGAACTTCAATAAGATTCACGAAAGATGGGCCGACAAGGGTGTCCAAATGCTCGCCATTACTGTTGAATCCGGCTCCCTCGATGAAATCAAGCCAAAGGTCGCCGAGTTTGGCATGAAATATCCCGTCGTCGTCGGAAACGATAAAGTGGTCGAAGGTTTCGGCGGGCTGATCGGTTTTCCCACCACTTTCATCGTCACCAAAGATTGGAAAATCTACAAAAAGTACCTCGGCATGACACCCAATAAGAAGGCTCTGATCGAAAAAGATATCGAGAAGCTACTGGCCGAAAACGACACTACGGACTGAGGCCCGCGATTACAGCGGAATACTTACCGCGAACAGCAAAAACTTCGAGAAGAACTCTCCGAACAAAAGCGCCACAACCGCCAAATACAGCAGCCCCGTTGCAGCTTGCGTGTGCCGGATCTGAATCGTGCTCCAGATCATCGCCGCAAGGATGACCGGTACCAGAACACCGAAAATGATCCGCGGCCAAAAGAAGATTCCCTGCCGTACCATCAGCTCCCGCAGGACCGCCCCAAGCGGAATGGTCTGCTCCATCTGAAGAACGATCAACGACACAAGGATCGTCAACGCCCGGATGGCGATGGTCCCGATTAACACTTTGGTCAGGAGCTTGAGCGGATCGATGGAGAGCTTCGGTATCACGAGATACCAGTGTCCAAATACCATCGTCAGCATGACCGATCCGAGCAGCGCCGTCGCTGCCAGATGATTGAGCAGGAGCATCCAGTTTTCCCATCCGCCCAGCGTCATCAACCTCGTGAAAGCCAGCGAATCCGTAGCGACCGAGATGAGGCCTGTCGCTGTCGCGCAGATGAGAAGCACAAACGCAGCCGTGAA
>QHXC01000135.1 GCA_003222815.1 Acidobacteriota bacterium
TGGTCCAGTTCAGGCTTGCCTGAGGGATGGTAATGAATTTGGACAACGACATCCGCGCCCCGCGGGATGGGCCGCGAGAAGTCGTCGCTCCTCGCCAAAGGAATGGAGCCGGGCGTCCATCCGCCGATGAGTCCGACGCCGGGAACTCCGGGCCCGCCGAAGCAGGAATAGCTGCCGTTTGCGCTGGCCGCGCGCCTGCGCGCAGTGCCATTCAAGTCCACGAAAACCAGGGCGTGATGGACAATCCGGCGATTGTCGGGCCGGAACTCAACGCTGCCCACATAAACGTCCTGATCGAGGTTCAATGGCAGAACGAAACAGCGAAACTGGTCGGGGCCGTCGGCCGGCAGCGCATACTTTGAGGCCAGCGTCAGGACCCTGTCCGGCTTTCCGCCTTGCCAGCCATCCGCAAACAGAGGCGGGACGGGCTTCTCTGTCGAATCTCCTTCCGGCGCGCCCGCTTCGGCCCACTCTTGAAGAAGTGCGATCTGCGCGTCCGTGAGCCGGCGTTCGTTGGCAAAGGTGCCATACCCGGGCTCGGCTTTCCATGGCGGCATGTACCGTCGTTCCGTTACCGTCGCAATCAACCTGGCGCGTTTCGCTGCATCCTGATAGGTAAGCAATGAAAATGGCGCCACTTCCCCCGGACGATGGCATATCGCACAGTTCTGATACAAAATCGGCGCAATATCCTTATTGAAGGTGGGCGTGGCCGCGCCACATGTGACTTCACTGATGACGACAGCAATCAAAACCGCAATCGGCAGTTTCATGGCCCCCACGCCTTGACTAGATTGATCGCACAGCTAACGACATCCGTCTTTGGACGAGCGACCGGCTTCCCCGCGAGCATGGCATCAAGCGCGTTCCTCAAATCGGATTCGGTGGCAGCCGGACGGCGCTTGTCGAAATCGGCCACGCGGTTATCGATGCGTCCAAGATAGAGAATTCGTCCAGCGTTCGACAGTACCGCCACTTCCGGAGTTGCGGTCGCACTTGTCAAGCGCACGAGGATCTGATTCGGATCCAGCAGCACAGGGAATGTGAAGCCAAACTCGTTTGCATAATGCCGGACTTCTGTTTCGGAGATCGTCGTATCCGTTTGCACCGCGTAGAAAACCACGCCACCGCGAGAGTAATCCGCACGAATGCGGTTCATCTCCGGAACATAACTGTTGCTCAAGGGACAGTCGGTCGTCGTAAAAAAGATCACAACGGCTCGGCTTTTGGACCACTCATCCTGGTGATGCACGATTCCCGCAGTGTCCTGCAGCGCAAACTTCGGCGCAGGCTGCGCCACTGCGGCCATGCTCATCATCGCGATGATGATTCCTGCAAACGGAACTTTCACGAGACACATTTTAGCGCAAAGCATCTTCGAGATGTGGATGCTTGTAGCGGCGGGCCTGCTCGAGTGCGGTGCGGCCGTCGTAATTGCGGATATTTCGGTTGGCCCCGGCCTTGAGCAGCTCCTTAAGAGCGCCGGTCTCGCCGAAATCAATCGTGGCGGCATACATGAGGGGTGTGTAGCCGAAATCGTCCGTGGCGTTGATCGGTACACGAGCTTCGACAAGGACAGGGATTACTGCCGGCCGATTGATGATCGCTACCCAATGGAGCAGATTGATGCCGGAGCTTTCAGTGAGACTGGCGTCGGCTCCAGACAAGATCAGGGTTCGAACAACGTCCGGATAGCCGAAGGTTACCGCGTCGGAAAGGGAACTGTTGGCTCGCGGGTCGGCGCCGTGGGCCAGAAGCAGTTTGACATTTTCCAGATCGCCGGTCATTGAAGCGAAAACCAGCGGCGATTTCCGTACTCGGATTTCTGAAGGAGCCTGTACCTCAGCCCCTGCATCGAGCAGGGATTGAATTGCCGCAAATGTGCCCCGATAAGAGGCAGCGATAGTGAGAGCATCGCAACCGGATGCAGCCCTCGCCTTCGCGTCCGCTCCGCGCGCAATCAGGAGCCTGACCTTTTCCGCGTCGGGCGCTGCCATCATGAGCAGAGTTGTTTCATTCCTTGTTCGGCTGTTGGGATCTAGCCCCGCATCAAGCAGAGCGGCAAGGTGCCGCGGCGTACCGAACAGGGCCGTGCGCGCCCAGGATGGAATTTCGGTGGAATTTCGTGACGGAGGAAAAACTCGTGAAGCAGACAACTCTTCCTGAGTTTTTCCTCCGTCCCGAAATTCCGTCTCAGGAAGCGCGCTGAGCAGCGCCATCACGGCCCAGCAGCTTCCGGCATAAGACAGGAACTCGTCCTTTCCATAGGGGAATCCGGTGGGAAAATATTTCGGGCTTACTTCTGCGGGCGAGATCATGCGCGTGCGGACGCGCCACGTACCGTCGCGGGCTTGGGTTGAGATCAGAAACTGCAGCCCCTTGCGCCATGCGGCATCGGTGATGGGTATTCCCGCTTCGTGCAGGGCGAAAAGCGCTTCGCCCGTGGAGTAAGCATCGGGCTGGTAGCTCGGAAGCTGAGGCCAACCTCCGGCTCCCTTCTGGAAGGCGAGAAGATCGTTTTGGGCTGCGCCGATTTCATTCGGCGGCGCCTCAGCCCAGACCAGACCCATGAGACGGAATGCCGCGTCTTCGGTGGAACCAGGCCGCGTGGCAAACAGCCACTGGCGCGCGCTGCGGAGCGACGTGTCGCGCTCTGCACGTAACTCTTCCGGCATGTAAAGACGCACGGCGCGAACGGCCGTCGCGGTAGCGGTGAACAGGCTGCTCGAGTGCGGCGGACGAAAATCGGACGTGACCCAATGGCCATCGCGTTGCCACCCGGCGAGGCGGCGCGCGTAGATAGCCGTAACGAGGTCTGCTTCTAATCCGGCTGTTTGAGCGGCCATAAGGAGGTAACTCTCGTTAGGGGTGGGATCGCTGAGGTTTGCCGCCTGCACCGCGTCATCCAGCGCGTTGGGATTGCGAAGCTCACGGAAGGATTTGTCTTCCACCGCGCCGAGGACCTTACGATCAATGGTGAATCCGCGGTTCTGTGCGAGATGCAGCGTCAAGATGGGAAGAATATTGTGATGGCAGGAGACGCATGCGCGCTTGGCGACGAATTCCGAGGCTGAGCGCTGGAGGATCGGCAGTGCACGGGTAACGGCTGTGCGGACTTCTGGAATGGATTGCGCAGACAAGGTCTGAGCCATAAGGACGAGCATGAACAGGGTACGCACGTGCCTCCTCCGCGAGCGATGATAACACCGTCGCAAATGTAGACCAATACGAAGTACCTGTGCATACTAGTGGACTATAACGGTAGATTCTGTAACGCTTGGCCGGTGGAATTGAGCTTACCGGTTTTCAATCCTTTGCCACTCTTCGTGGCAGTTGCGGCAGAGGCAGGCTTGGACGGTTTGTATTCTTTGGCACTTGCGGCGGATTTTCCTCGAGTGCCCTGAAGACCAGTTCGATGGCTTTCTCCAATTGCGGATCCTTTCCACTGGCGTAGTCTTGTGGCGCGATGTCGACTTCCACGTCTGGTTTCGCGCCATAGTTCTCGATGCCCCACTCGACGTCTTTGAACCAAAGGGAATATTCGGGCTGAGTGGTGACGCTGCCGTCGACTAGTCGATACCGCGGCCAGATACCGATGACACCACCCCACGTACGTTTCCCCACCAGCGGTCCCAGTTTCATCATCTTGAATGCGTGAGAAAACACATCGCCATCGGATCCGGTAAACTCGTTACATATCGCGATCATCGGTCCGAGCACGGATTCGGGCGGATAGGGCACCGGAATGCTCCAGCGGGGAAAATCGTAACCGATACGCCTGCGGCCAAGTTTCTCGAGAATTAAAGAAGAGACGTGCCCGCCGCCGTTGTAGCGAACATCGATGATGAGCGACTCGCGTTCGGCTTCGAGACTGAAGTAACGGTGGAATTCTGAGTATCCGCGTGCGCTCATGTCCGGAAGGTGAATATACCCACACCGGCCGCCCGTGCGATGATGGACAAACTGCCGCTTCCCGTCCACCCACTCGCGATAGCGCGCCGGTGTTTCGTTTTTCAGCGTCGTTACGGTCACACGCCGAACATTAGTTCCGTCGGCGCCAGCTACCGTCAGGTCCACTGGAACGCCGGCCTGGTGGACCAACTGCGATTGAGGCATGTCGTGAGCGCCAAGCGGTTGCCCTCGCACAGCAAGGAGTCTATCGCCTTCGTGAATGCCGAGTCCTGGAGCGTCCAGAGGCGAACTGTGATCGGGATTCCACGTATCGCCCTTAACGATGTGGGCGATCCGATAGAACCCGCCGGTGTCGTAGGTGAAGTCCGCGGCTAAAAGACCCAGAGGCCAATCCGGCGGAAGGCGATGATCTCCGCCCATTTCGTAAGCGTGAGATGTGCCGAGTTCGCCCTGCATTTCCCAAACCAGGTCGGAAAACTCCGCTCGGGTTGAGACACGCTGAACGAGGGGTGCATAGCGTTCGAACACGCGTTGCCAGTTCACGCCGGACATATCTTCGACCCAGAAGTACTCCCGTTGGAGCCTCCAGACGTCGCGAAACATTTGCATCCACTCCGCTCGAGGGTCCACCGAAACCTTCACTCGGGAGAGATCAATCCAGCCTGTCTTTCGCGACGGCTTGTCATCCTGCGCCTTCTCGATCTTGGCCGTGGCGTTCACGGCGCGCAGACGATTCGGCGTCCGATAGACGAGCGCGGTAGCGTCTTTACTGGTTGCGAACGAGACCACGTCATTCAAGATGGTCTCGTATTCCTGCGTTTGGAGGTCGAAACAATGCAGATCGCCACCCTTCGGCTTGTCGAAGACCCAGTCCGTATTCAGACTGCCGCGAACAGGGAAAGAAGTGAACAACACTTTTCCATGAAGCCCGCCGATCTGCTGATAGATTCCCTCCGGCGACGCGAACGGGCGGTGGTTCATCCCGCTTCGCGTTCGAATCGTCCCTTTCGACGAAACGGTGCGGCTTGGGCACAAAGGGTGAGGGTTCTTCCTTGCTGAGGATGACGAGGCATGGCTTGACGCTCCTCGGAAAATTCAAATCGAAATACACGTTGTCGTAAACGGGATCCAGCACTCGATGAGACAGGAAATAGAGATACTTTCCTCCGGGATCAAAAGCCGGAGCGAAATCCCTAAATTCCGGCGTCGTGGCCAGAAACGTGCGGCCGGTGGCGACCTCGCAGAGTTTGATGGCGCTGGTTTGCTGAGTGGAGTTGCCGGCAGCCTTGTTCCGGCTGGTTGTGAAATCGTATGCAAGCCAAGCGCCGTCAGGTGACCACGCTACTTGTTCGATTCTCCGGTACGCGGCACTGTCGAGGTGTTTCAGGGTACCGGCATTGATGTCCACAAGCAACAATTCGAGGCGATGATTCGTAACTGCAACTTGGGCTGCAATTGGCGAAGCAGCCATCGTGACTACACGGCCGAGGTCCAGATGCTCAAGACTCCGGCCAGTCCCATCTTCTTCAAGAACGTCGATTCGCTCTTCACCAGTCGCGTCGCTCACTGCAACGAGAGTCTTCCTGTCGTTCAGCCATTGTGGAAAGCGGTACCGGACCCCATCGAGAATTCCATGCTGTTTGACGGCATCCTCCCAGAGGCCGAAGGTGAACGGTTTCCCGCGGCAGTCGACGGCGAGCGAATCCCCGTCAGGATGAACACTGAAGTCGTCAAGGAACTTGACTGTATCGATGAAACGCCGCTGTGTTTGTGTTGCGGGGCCATGCCACTCGATCTCCACTTTGCGCTGGCGTCCGCTGGCGGGCTCAAAACAATAGATGTCGGCTCCGCAGTGATACACGATGCGATTGCCGTCGCTGTTTGCAGATCGCGCGAAGTATTCTTCGTGATCGGTGTGCCGCCGCAAATTTACGCCGTCCGTGTCGCACGAGTAGAGATTTCCAACGCCCTCGTGGTCGGAGAGAAAGAAAATTCTGTTGCCAATCCACATCGGGCTTGCGAGGTTCCCATTCAGATCCGGCAACAGCGGACGAAATTGTCCGTTGCCATCGTTGTCAATCCACAGTTTTCCAGCCAATCCTCCGCGATAACGTTTCCAATACGCAGGATCGGCCGTGCTGCGTCCAAGCACCTTTCGCCCTTGTGGTCCGAAACTGATATCCTGGACCGCACCCCATGGATACTGGTGCGGCTGCCCACCATCGCGCCCGATTCGGTACAGGACAAACAGACGCTGAAAAGGCTGGGCGGCATTCGATGTGAAAAGAATTTCTCCTTCGGGTGTGAATCCCCTGACACTACATTCCGCTCCCAGGTACGTCAGGCGTTTGAGCGGACCACCTTCGGCAAGCGTAATATAAACCTCGCTGTGCTTCTCTTCTCGCGCTGTTACGGCAAGCCACTGCCCATCCGGGGACACGGCCATATTTCCCATCAGACCGAGGCCGGCAGTGAGCCGGCGAGCCAGTCCGCCCGATGCCGAAACACACCAGACATCATCCTCGGTCACAAAGTAGACGGCTTCACCGTGAATCGCCGGACGGCGGTAGTAACCCTGGGTCAGCATAGTCTTCTTGTCTCAATCCGCACGGGGGCAAGACATTCTATCGAAAAATCAATGTAGACGTTCGAAGGCGTGAAAATTCTGGCGGGACCAACCAAGACGGTTCGGCTTTTCGGGAGGAAATACGTCCTTCAACTCAATTCACTGAATTTCCTCCTTATCGAGAGTACCCGTGATGGTGAGGGTGGGAAGATCGATTTGCAACGACAATTTCCCATCGGGCACACTCGTGAAATGGAATTCCCCCTGGTCATCGATCGTTCTTGTCTCCAGTCTTTTGCCATCGAGCAACAAGTGACATGGGATTTCCGGATCAAGGCTGTCGCCGGTACGCACCAGCAGCTGTCCGATTAATTGTCTACGATTTCGCGTGCCCCAAACCTTGATGCGGATGTCAAATATTCCCGATTTCAGCACGAGTTGGCGCGCGGCACCTCCTCCTCGAGCGCCCGCCAACGCAGGTTGGAGAAAACTGTCGAAAACGATAGTGGCTAGTACGCGGCGCAGCTTGGAACGACCGGCGTCTGGCGCCAGTCGGAAAAGGTGCATCGCGCTCTGCATATCCTCGGTTGGTGCGCTCCGGAGGTGCAATCGTTTCAGGCCGGACTTAAGTTCTCTCCATCGATCGAGATCCTTTGCGCATTGGTTGCAACCCTGGAGGTGTTGATTCCAAAGTAACTCGTGGTCCTTATCCAAACGCTGCTCAAGAAGATCCAGGGCGGTTTCCGATTTTAGATGCATGTGGAAATGGTCTCCTAGTTCAATAGTGGCGAAAAATGCCTTCGAAAATACGTCAAACTTCCAAAAAATCGCTAAACGTCTTTGGGGACGATGGGCAAAACCCGTCGTTTTCCCTATGGATTTCCTATTAGAAAGAACGGCGCCCAGTAAAAAGGGTTGGGGTGTTCGTCCTTAATGGCAAGCATAGCGGACCTTAAAGCTCCTGATTTACCTGCGGCTTGCTGCCATTCCTGATAAAAACGCACCATCAAAGCTGCTGTTGATTCGTCATTCACATTCCACAAACTCAAAAGGAGGGAGCGGGCGCCCGCGTATAAAAATCCCCGCATCAGGCCGAGGAGATCGTCTCCACCGGTTACTTCGCTGACGCCGGACTGGCAGCCACTGAGTGTGACGAGGTTGGTTTGGCAGGTCATCGAAAACACGTCCAGGGCGGGGAACCAGCCGTCCGCCAGCTTAAAACAGGAGAACATCGGGTTGTCGTTGCGGAAGATCGCATGAGTGGCAATGTGGATGAAGGAAGAGATCCGGCTGTTTTCCGTAAAGGCCGCCCGTGTCGCGCCTTCATTCAAAAGCACGCGCGCATTCGGAAAGAGCCTGCTCAACGTCGATATCTCGTCCTCGACCAGGGGTGCATTTTCGTCAGCGACGCCCATGAGAAGAGGGGATTCACTGGGAACGTCGCTCTTCTCGAGGCAGTATTTCAAGACCGAAGCACTTGGAGCGTAGGAGATCTCATACTTGTCGATGAGATATTTCTCGCCGTCGTGGAGAGCGTGAAACGGCAGGAAATGCAGCGTGCCATGAGGCACGATGATGATGTGCGGTGTGCGGATCTCATCGATGAAAGGCGCCATCAGGTGTTGATACAGCTCCTGGAGACGGCGCCGGGTCGATTCGAGAATCTTCCGGGAATGCGTAGCGGCATGTCCGCGTCCCAGCATGAAATTCTCGAGCTGGAACCCAAGGCGCTCTTGCAAGCTCCCTACCAGGCCAGCCGGGCAGAGAGGGTGAACAACTCTGGTCTTGTCCGGCGAAAGAATGAAGACCAATATCTCGTCTCCAGTGGTGAAAAATTCAACCAGAGTGCTTCGCTCGGGTATCCGTTTTCGAACAGAATCGATCGTTGCGATTGAGACCTGCTGCAGAGATGCATACTCGGGATCTATTCCGGAGATTTCGCGGAGGCTACGCGCCAGTTCCTGTTCTTTGAGCGCAATGGTCTCGAAATTGGAAGAGGAAGGCAGTGGACGGAGTTCCGGCCGCGAGCGGGCATAAGAAATGTTGAGTTCCTCGCGGAGTCGATTGATTTTCGCCACTAACGATGGTTCCGCCCGTCCCTGGCCGGACGGTGCAGAATTGGACAATAGTTCGATAAGCCCGCGCGATCTTGCCCGCTCGCACCACGCAAACGCAGACTCGATGCCTTCTAAGGTATCCATTCGATCGAGTGAAAGCCGGATAAGGGCATCGTATGCTTGCTGCCGGCCTCTCAGGAAGGTGACACGAAGATCGTCATGATGAAGCCGGGCCTGATGCTGTTCCAGATCCTGTGTGGCGAATTCATAGTGGTGTTGCGCCGCGTTCCGATTCCGCATTCGTTCCGCAAGCTCACCGCATAGGACATGATAGGGAAACAGCACGAGCGGCATTGTTGTGGCTTCAATCAGCGCAGAAATTTCCTCGGTACACTGTTTGGCCGCAGTCAAATCGTTCAGGGCAAGCGTCACTCGGCCGAGAAGTACAAGACTGAAGATCGTTTTTGAAGGGATCGCCAGCTGCTGGAACGTGGCTTTGGCATGCATGGCCAATCTCTGTGCTTCGCCCGGGCGATGGAGACTTAAATGAACT
>QHXC01000136.1:0-8408 GCA_003222815.1 Acidobacteriota bacterium
TCACGAAACGGCCGTGCCGTATTTCGGCGGTATAGCCGTGTACGCGGCCTTTCTGTTGTCCGTCGGAGTTTTCACAGATTTTGGCCAGGAGACGCTGGGTTTGCTTCTTGCGGGAAGTATCGCGCTGACGGTCGGCCTGATCGACGACTTCGGGGTGCTCACACCATTCCAGAAGCTTCTTGGCCAAACCATGGCGGCGCTCGTGCTGATAAAGTCTGGGACGTACATCAAGCTCACATTTCTCCCCGTATGGGTTGCGATTCCGTTGACCGTGTTCTGGATTCTGGCGGTCACGAATGCGCTGAACATCATTGACATCCTCGACGGGCTCGCTGCAGGGGTCGCCACGATTGCCGCCCTGTCGATCGCGGTTGCAAATTTTACGGCCGGACGCCATTCGGTGGCTTTCCTGAGCCTTGTGCTCGCAGGAGCTACGCTCGGTTTTCTCCGCCATAATGATCAGTCCAGTGCTGATTCTGGGCATTCCTTTGTTTGATCTTTCGCTTGTGGTGTACATTCGCTGGCGCAACGGCATACCTGTCACGAAAGGCAGCCCCGACCATTTTGCTCTCCGGTTGCTCCGGTGCAAGCTCTCCGTGCGAGAGACTGCCGTCACAGCTTACATTATTGGCACGCTGCTGGCCGGCGGCGCCCTCCTCATCAGTCAAATCCCATTGGAGTGGGCAATCGCCACGATGAGCGGCATGCTGTCGCTCGCATGTCTTTCCGCTTACCTCCTGATGAAGGTGGACATGAAGTCATGAAGAAGGTCGTGATCCTCGGAGGTGGCCTCGCCGGCCTGAGCGCCGGACATCATCTCGCTGAGCACGAACCCGCCGTCATCGAACGGGAAAGCGCCATCGGCGGGCTTTGCCGGTCGTTCACGCAGGACGGTTTCACTTTCGATTGCACTGGCCACCTGATCCACCTCAAGAATGCTTATACCAAAGAACTCATCGCCCGCATTCTGCCGGATGCATTCCATGCGCATGAACGGCTAGCCGCTATCTACTCGAAATCCACCACCACACCGTATCCCTTCCAGGCGAACACCTACGGGTTGCCGCCGCAAGTCATCAAGGAATGCGTTGTGGGCTTCGTCGAGAGCATGCACGTCAATGGAAACGGCGAGCCTAAGAACTTTCACGATTGGGTTCTCCTCACGTTCGGCAGCGGCATTGCGAAGCATTTCATGCTTCCTTACAACGAAAAGTTCTGGAAGCAGGATCTGCGCGCAATCACGGCCCGAAGAGTGGCGGCATCGATTGTCTTCCCCAGGCCCTGGCAAAACCGATCAAGTGGGTGCACACGAACGAGACTGTGGAACACATCGATCCAAAGCAGAAATATGTCCGGCTGAAAAGCGGCCGCGAGGAACGGTATGACTATTTGATTTCCACGTTGCCGGTTCCACTCGCCTACCGGATCTTGAAGGACACGCCGGACGTCCTGACATCTGATGCTCAAAAGCTGAACGCGGTATCCGTGTTGAATATCAATATCGGCGTCGACAGGCCACAGGTCAGCGATCAGCACTGGATCTATTTTCCGGAGGAAGAGTTCATCTTCTCGCGCGTTGGGTTCCCGAAGAATTTCTCAAAGGCCGCCGCGCCCGAAGGAACCAGTTCGATGTATATCGAAATTACGCATCGGCCCGAAGAAAAGCTCGATATCGAAAAAGCTTTCGTGCGGTCGATCGCCGACCTTGAAAAATGTGGAATCCTGCGGAAAGGCGATCGCATCGTGACCCGGCACGTGATCGACATCAAGTTTGGTTATGTTGTCTTTGACGAACATCGTCAAAGACGCATTCAAGACCTCATCGAGTACCTCGAGTCCCGCGATATCTTCACTGCGGGCCGCTATGGCCGCTGGGACTACTATTCGATGGAGGATTCTATCCTCAGCGGAAAGGCCGCCGCCGAGCGCGTGCAAGCGAAAATGGGGAGTTCTCGTTGAGGGCTGTCGTGTAGCCGCGGCTGCCTTCGTGTATGTGGCCTAATTACGAAATCGAGTGCTTAGTCGGTTTCAAGCAAATCCGTAATTCGTTTGGACGTTTGTTCTAACGTCGATAGCTGAAAGTTCAATTTCTCGGTTCGAAGCTCCAGGTTCTTGTTTTCGATCTCAAGTGCCTGGTTCTCTGCCTGAAGCCGAGATCGGTTGAGCTCATTGAGTTTTTCGGCTGGAAAACAGTACGCGAGCGCCACGGCCAGGGAGAAGGAGAGCACGAAGGCCCCGAATAAAATCAGCATCGCCTGACTGCTGATGCGAATCTTGTTAATGCTCGGACTCTCGGGAGCGATAACGATCAAATCACAAAATCTCATCTTCATCGCGGTCCTCCTTTTCTTCTGCCCCGGCAGTTGCAATCATTGAGCCATGTTTGTCGCCTTTCGATTTCAATGGTTTAGCAGTCTCTATGTCGCTGGCTATAATCAACTTCGTAGACAGAGTGGTGTTCCTTGTTGTTCGGTCCCGGTCGCGGGATTTAGGTCTTGAGAAGGACTTTCTTCAGAAGGACAATCTGGCCTGCATGATACAACGCGTGCTGAACGACGCCGTGGAGCAGGACGTAAACCAGCGAACCGCCGTCCACGGCGGGTTCCTCCAGCCGGGAGTCCGGGATCTGGAGTGTGGTTTTTCTTAACTCCGACTCTGCGCGCTCCAGTCGTTTTAACGATTCCTTCCATCCACCTTCGGTCGTATCGTTAACCGGCGGCCAATCCAGTTCCGGCGTTACTTTCACTTTTTCCCCTTCAACCCTTCGGCGTGCGATATCCGCCCATGCGGCAATATGGTGGACGAGTTCCCAGATCGTGTGCGCATGGACCAGAGACTTCTCGACTGCCAGCTGTGATGTGTTTCTGGACGCTACGAGGGAATATTGTACTTCTGCATGTAATGCCGGAAGGAGCGATAGGACATACGGAGGAGTTCGGCGGCTTTGACCTGGACCCCGTTTGTGCGGCGAAGAGCTTCTTCGAGGAATCCTTTTTGGAGATCTTCCACGAAGGACTCGAGATCGAACCCTTGGTCGGGGAAATTCGTCATCGCGCGCATCCGAGGAGTGGTCGAGACGCTTTCGGGAAGATGCTGCGCGGAGAGCTCGTCGGAAGTTTCCAAAATGAACGCGCGCTCCATCGCATTCTCCAGCTCTCGGACATTGCCTGGCCAATCGTAACTCTCCATTTTCTTCAGTGCTTCATCGGAGATCCGTTCGATTCGTTTGGACATCGAGGAATTCAGCCGCGCCAAAAAATGGTCCGCCAACAGGGGTATGTCGTCCCGGCGCTGGCGCAATGGCGGAAGATCGAGCGGGATGACACTGATCCGGTAAAAAAGGTCTTCACGGAATTGATTCTCCGCGACCATCTCCGAGAGATCGCGATTCGTTGCGGAGATGATTCGAACGTCCACGGATATTTCTTCCGTCCCTCCAACCCGGCGGAATGTCCTTTCCTGCAACACCCGAAGCAGCTTCACTTGCATCGCCTGGCTCGTGTCTCCGACCTCATCCAAAAAAATCGTCCCCTTATCCGCGACTTCGAATAGGCCCTTCTTGTTGCCCGCTGCCCCAGTAAATGCTCCCCTCACATACCCGAACAGTTCGCTTTCCAGCAGCGTTTCGGTGAACGCGCCACAGTTCACGGAAATGAATGATTCCTCGGCGCGCGGGCTGTTCAGGTGGATGGCCTTGGCGACGAGTTCTTTCCCCGTACCGCTTTCTCCGGTGATCATCACGGTGCTGTTTGTCGCGCTGACCACTTCGATCATCTTGAAGAGTTCCTGCATCTTCTTGCTCTTCCCGATGAGATTTCCCATTCCATGTACTTTGCGGAACTCGCGCCGCAGGTATGTGTTTTCTTCACGCAAGCGGCGATTTTCCAGCGCGCTGTAGACAACGAACTTCAGTTCTTCGATAAAATTCTCGGTCTTGAGGATGTAATCGAACGCACCCATTTTGAGCGCTTGGATTGCGGTCTCGGTGGTAGCATAGGCGGTGAGCAGGATGAATTGTCCGCTGTAATTGGTGGCCCGAAGCTCGCGAAGGAAATCGATGCCCGACATATCGGCCATTTTGATGTCCGATATTACCAAATCGATGTCCGTTCCCTTCGCTAGCGCCAAACCTTCCTCGGCATTGGACGCACTGGTGACCTGAAATCCTTCCTTCTTCAGGAAGATTTCAAGCAGTTCCCGGATAGATCGCTCGTCGTCGACGATGAGAATCTTGGCGCGTTTAGGCATTACAGATCAATGACAAAAGTCGTCCCCATCCCCTTGCGGGATTTAACGGCTATGGAGCCGTTGTGCGCATTAACAATCTGATAAACAATCGGCAGCCCGAGCCCCGTTCCGTTCCGAAATGAGGAGTTGAAAGGGACAAATAACCTTTTGACGTCCTCTTCACCGAGCCCGATCCCCGTGTCCTCGAAACGAATACGAGCATTTCCATTACGCGCTTCAAGACTGATGGTCAGCGTTCCGCCCTCGGGCATGGCCTTGAAGGCGTTCGAGGCGAGATTATAGAACACCTGACGCATCATGCTCTCGTCCACTTCAGATTTAACGGCACGCAGGCGTGTTTCGATCTTGTGTGAAGGCTTCAGCTCCGGACTGTTTCGCATCAATTGCACCGTTTCCGAAATGAGTTCGGATAGATCCACGCTGCGGCGTTTCGGCGACGCCGGCCGGGCATAAGAAAGGAATTCCGTAATGGTCCG
The DNA here is from genome assembly GCA_003222815.1 of Acidobacteriota bacterium. Taxonomy (GTDB): domain Bacteria; phylum Acidobacteriota; class Terriglobia; order 20CM-2-55-15; family 20CM-2-55-15; genus 20CM-2-55-15. Next base: position 4,725 of record QHXC01000136.1, read on the forward strand.
GTTCAATCGTTCTGTTTCTCGAGTGATGATATCCACCAGTTGGCGTTGGTCGGGGCCCAAGCTAAGGTCGGTTTTGAGCAGATCGAATGATCCGGCAATCGACGCGAGTGGGTTTCGGATTTCGTGGGCGATCCCGGCAGACATTGCGCCGATCGCGGCCATTTGCTCCTTTTGCCGCACCTGCTGCTCGAGTGCGCGCAACTCCGTCACGTCGTCAAAACACCAGACATAACCCGCCGTGTTCTTCTCGTCGATCATGACCGGCGAGACGGAGAACCGCAGGTGGATGCTTTGTCCGTCGCGTCGAGTGGTAGGAATCTCGAAACGCGCCGAACTGATTTTCGGCAGCATGCCCGGAAAGACTTCCCAGATCGTCAGACGCAACGCCTGCTCCAAGCGATATCTCGTAATCTCTTCGGCCGCATGATTGAACAGATAAATGCGGCCTTCGAGATCGGTCGTGACGATGCCGCTGGCAAGGCTGTCCACAATCCGGTCGCTGAATGCTTTTAGGAAAGCGATCTGGCCAGTCGACTTCTCCAGTTGTGCGCCCGTCCTTCGCCAGCTCTCGGCCAGAAAGTTCGAAAGAAAAGCCACCGAACAGAATCCGAAGATATTCAAACTGACGATGTATTGCAGCGATGGCAGGTCCGGCCACACGTTAGTCGTCGACGGGATGTAGCCGAACCAGCCAAGGTCCATGTGTGCCAGATGGATCACGGAGCTGGCCGTTGCAGACATGAAAGCGCCACGCCGCTCCAGGAGGATGCTCGACATCACAATTTCCAGGAAGTACAGGGAGGAGAAAAGGCTGTCAACGCCGCCCGTGCGGTTGACGGTCCACGTAATCAGGAAAAGATCGAGGGCAATTTGAGCGTAGGCTTGCCAAACGTATGACTTGTTCAGCCGGAGAAGGACGAACCAGCAGGCCGATAGTCCGTAAACAACCGCCAGCAGGATAAAAATATCCGGCTGTACGATCTTGAGCGTGCCTTCGCCGGCGACAAATATCGAAAAGACCGCCAGGCGGACATAGATGAGGCGCAGGAGCCACTTTCGCCGATCCATGACGGCGATCTCAGCCATCGTCTTATTTACTCAATTGTCCAACCCCACTTCTTCTTCGTAGAAATCGGCGATCTTGGTGAGCATGGACTCGAGAGCGCCTGCCTGTTCGCCGACTCCGATCATGGAAACGACCATCGAAGGAAAGACGCCGGAAGCCCTCAGAGGATCCACAATGGTGCGGCCTTCCTCAATAGCGTTCTTCACGTTTAGGATAGCCTCTTCGATGATCGCATTACCAGACGTTCTTGCTGTAATGTCCAGGCAGTCTAGAATCGGCACTCCGCTGGCGATAAGCGTCGCCATGGTTCGGGTAAACCGGGCCACCGCAATTTTTCGCAACAATGGACCGAAAATAGGAGCTTTCAGCAAAAGTCCGTCCACGGTGTAACGGCCCTTCGGTGTTGCATAGTAAGACTTGAACATGAAGATGAGAATGCCCAGTCCAATGAATACGAAGATACCGTAGCTGCCCACGAACTGGCTCGCGCCAATCACAATACGTGTGGGTAGCGGCAAATCCACATTCATGCTGTTGAACAGTTCGGTAAAGGCCGGCACCACTTTCCACAAGATCAAAGTGATAACGGAGGCCGCGATGAGCACGACGGCAACTGGGTAAACCATGGCCGATTGCACGGCCCGCTTCAGTTTGACGGCTTTTTCGATGTATACGGAAAGGCGCTGAAAGATCGTATCGAGAATACCGCCCGTTTCGCCAGCCGCCACCATGTTCGTGTACAGCTCGTCGAATATCTTCGGAGACATTTTCATCGAAGCCGCCAGGTTATTGCCGGATTCGACTTCCTTGGTCACATTTTGAATGGCAGCACGGAACTTCTTGTTCTCCTGGGTCTCTGCCAGGATCTGCAGACATTGCACCAGCGGCACCCCGGAATCGATCATAACCGAAAACTGGCGTGTGAAAACGGCGATGTCCTTGGGTGTCGGATTTCCGCCGAACTCCAGATTGAACCTGCTCGCCTTCTTCTCTTGAGCGTCCAGGAGGAAGACCTGTTCACGCCTCAGCGCCAGTGCAAGAGCTTGTCTGCTGTCGGCGGCGCGCTCCCCCGCTATAGCCTGGCCTTGCCGATTTCGTCCTTTAAATGAGAAATTTGGCATAGTTACCTCGAGTCGCCTTCGAATTTTATGAATAGGTCATCCAGAATAGAAACAAAAAGTTAGATCAATAGTTTGTCTGAGGCCCGACAAATGTACAATTGGTGAGCCAAAACGTATCGAAGGCCCAAAAACTCTATGAAGGTGCCGCCACAAACAACGAAGCTCTATGTCGCGGGGTTCTTCCTCCTCATGTTAGCCCTGTTGGTGTTTGTGCAAGCCGCATTCAACCTGGATCCATTCCTGAGTCCGTCCGAGCCGGATCAGATTGTCCTTCTGTACACGCTCTCGACGTTCATATTCCTTGTACTTCTCATTTTTGGGTTTGTACTTCTTCGCACCTTAATCAAGGTCTGGGCGGAGCGAAAGCAACAGAAACCTGGCTCGAAGTTCAAAACAAAGCTAGTGGTTTCGCTGATCCTGCTGACACTGATTCCCGCCACGTGCCTCTTCCTGTTCGCTTTCGGACTGGTGAATCGGAGCATCGTGAAGTGGTTCAGCGTTCCGGTCGACCAGATTTTCGAGGCCACGGCCGATCTGAGCGGGGAATGGAGAGACGAGCACGAGTCGATCGCCCGCAGTATTCTGGATCTCGGACAGGAACCCCGGGAAGACCTCGGACGCCTACGCCAGACCTTCCAGTTGAAGGCTTTCATGGTGCTGGACGAAGACGGCCATCTGCTCCGTTCTTCCGGTGAGCCGGGCGTTCTCCGGTCGCGCCTTCCGGAACAAATCATTTCGGCTCTGGGTGATCGTGCCGAGGCGTTCATGCAAATTGCCCCTTACTGGATTGGCGTCCGGAGTATCCAGGGCCCACAGGGCAAGCAAATTCTCGCTGCGGTGTTCCCCACGCCGCAGAGAATTATCGAGCTGACATCAAAGATCGCTGACGAGCGGGCCAACTACAGTGCCCTCGTTCAGAACCAGAAGTTTTATCGCGACATTTACGTCGCCATACTTTTGATCATGACTGTGCTGGTTCTCTTCGCAGCAGTTTGGACCGGCCTTTTTCTTTCGAAACGAATAACGATTCCGATCGAGGCTCTTTCGGAGGCCACGCGTGAAATCTCGGCGGGTAACCTCGGCCATCGTGTCGAGATCGAAGCCCAGGATGAGCTGGGATTGCTCGTCACATTGTTTAATGACATGGCGGAGCAACTTCAAGCCACCACGCGTGAACTGGAAGCGCGGCGGCGGTACATGGAAATCATTCTGGAAAGCATCCCGACCGGTGTCATTTCGGTGGATCCTGACCTCGGTGTTAACAAGATCAATCGCGCTGCGCGCACCATGTTTCCCGTCAGTGCGGCCACGCTTGACCAGATCTTCTCCGGGGAGGATTTGACGTCCATTCACGAACTGCTCCGCGATGCCCAAACCAGCTCGGCCAGGCGCGAGATCGAATTCAACACGCAGGGCCGCCCGATTCACAGCGCTGTCACTGCGACTCGGCTCACGACTGGTGGCTTCGTTCTGGTCATCGAAGACCTTACTGAAGTT
>QHXC01000136.1:8554-12915 GCA_003222815.1 Acidobacteriota bacterium
TCACGCGTTCCGAACAGTATGAGGGACCTGGTCGGGAAAACCATGTCGCTTTATGAAGATCGCTTGCATGGAGTGACGGTTCTTGTAGATGTGCCTGACGATCTGCCACCCATCCTCATGGACTCACTTCAGATGAAGCGTGTGTTGGTGAACTTGCTGGACAATGCCCTGGAAGCCTTGTCGGAAGATTCCGTCCGAGAGCTGAAGATTCGTTGTGAGCTGGCCCGTCACGACACCATGGCGCGGCTGATAATTGAAGACACCGGCCGCGGGATTGCTCCTGAAGATCGCGATCGTCTTTTCACGCCATACTTCTCGACACGTGGAAACGGTACGGGTCTCGGCCTGGCCATCTCCAGCCGGATCGTTTCCGATCACGGCGGGTATATTGCCGCAGAGCCAAATTCACCTAAAGGCACACGATTTGTGGTTGAGCTACCTGTATGCCAAGAATCCTCATTGTCGATGACGAGCCCGGCATCCGGCAGTCGCTGAAAGGCGTCTTCGAAGACGAAGGTTTCACGACCGAAGCTGTGGCCACCGGCGAAGAGTGTCTCGAAAAATTTGCCGAAGATACTTACGACCTCGTCCTGCTGGACATTTGGCTGCCCGGTGCCGACGGCCTGGAAACACTCCGCAAGCTACGGCAGAAATCGCCGGCGACCCACATCATCATGATCTCCGGTCATGCGACTATCGCCACAGCGGTCACCGCTACAAAGCTTGGCGCTTACGATTTCATCGAGAAGCCGCTCTCACTCGAGCACATACTGCTGATCGCGCGCAACGCGCTGTCGCACCGGCGTTTGGAACAAGCGAATGATCTGCTTCGGCATCAATTGGAAGAGCGATTCAATATAGTTGGCGAAAGTATCCCCGTTAAGGCGCTGCGCAAGCAGATCGCTATCGTCGCTCCGACTAACAGCCGCGTCCTCATCTATGGCGAAAGCGGTACTGGGAAAGAGTTGGTCAGCCGGAATATTCATTTCATGAGTAGCCGGGCAAACTCGCCCTTTGTTGAAGTGAACTGCGCCGCAATCCCCGAAGAGCTGATCGAGAGCGAACTGTTCGGCCACACGAAAGGATCGTTCACCGGTGCAAGCGATGCGAAGAAAGGAAAGTTTGAGCTGGCCGACTGTGGGACACTCTTCCTGGACGAGATCGGCGACATGTCGCTCAAAACCCAGGCCAAAGTCTTGCGTGCTGTCGAAGAACACAGCTTTCAACCGATCGGTGCGCCGTCAGCCGTTCGCGTCGATGTCCGCGTGATCACCGCGACGAACAAGAACCTGCAGAACGAAATCGCGGCCGGCCGGTTCCGCGAGGACCTCTTCTATCGCCTGAACGTGATTCCGTTTGTCGTCCCGCCACTGCGCGAGCGCCGCGAAGACATACCGGTGCTCGCGCGGTATTTCATGCGCGTATTTTCAGCCGAACATGGACGCGGCCCCAAAGAGTTCAGCTCCGAGGCGCTGGACCTGCTCGTGGATTACTCCTGGCCCGGCAACGTCCGGGAACTCCGAAACGAAATCGAACGCCTCGTCATCATGGTCCAAGATGGCGCCATCCAGGCAAGAGACCTTTCGCTACCGAATGGAACCCACGCCGCGCGCGCTTCAACCCTCCATGAAGCAAGAGCCCAATACGAGCGCGAGTTCATCATTTCGAAGCTCAAAGAAAACAACTGGAACGTTTCCCAAACAGCCCGGCTTTTGGGTCTCGAACGCAGCTATCTTTATCGAAAGATGAAAACCTACGGCATCGAGAAATAGTGATGTGCCTTAGGACCCGCACAAAAATAGCTTGGCAGAATCCGCTGCCCTGAATCGACCGGGGATCTGACCAATGCTCAATTCCCAATGCTCAATTCTCATCCGAAGTGGATGTCGGATTGCGAAATGTTCCACCAATGCAAGACAAGATCGCACAGAATTCGCAGCAAGGATCATTAGTCTCCTTTCGGATGAGAATTGAGAATTGCGAATTGAACATTGGTCAGATCCTCAATGGGTGTACTTAGAAAGTACGGTAATTGGTGAACTGCAATTCCAGCCCGAAGTCTGCGGCCCGCAGCGATTGAATCGTCTCCTGAAGCAAGTCCCGGCTCTTGCCGCTGACCCTGACGAAATCGCCTTGAATCGAAGCCTGGACTCTGATCTTGCTGTCCTTGATCGTTTTGACGATTTCTTTGCATTTTTCCACGGGTATTCCCGATTGGATCGTAATCTCCTGACGCACGGTTGAGCCTGCCGCGGGCGTCATGGGCCCGTAAGAGAAATTCTTGAGAGGAACTTTACGTTTGGCGAGTTTCTGCTGAAGGATGTCGACAACGGCCTTCAACTTGAAGTCATCGACGCTTTGGACAATCAGCTTTTTTTCTTTCTCGTTCAGGTCGATCTGGGATTTGGAATCTTTGAGATCGAATCGCGTCTGAACTTCTTTGCGTGCCTGCTGTACCGCGTTTAATACCTCTGGTAGATCGACTATGGAGACGACATCGAAGCTATTGTCTGGCATAAGGCTAGTATAGCTGCGAAGCGCTAAAATGGTTTCATGAGGCTCGCAAGTCTTCTTCGCCTGTGCTGCCCCATTTGCGGTAAGGGCCCGCTTTTCCGCGGTTATTTCGACAATCCGGAGCGCTGTCCTGCCTGCGGATACTACTTCATGCGCGAGACCGGATACTTTCTTCCACACGTAGCCATTGGCTACGTTGCAACCGTCCTCGTTGCACTTGGATCATGGCCCGTGCTGCGCTATGTCTTCGGAATCCGGTCCCCAGCTTTGACGCTTGGCATTATGATCGCGGTGGCTCTTCTGTTCGGCATCTGGTTCATCCGGTACTCCAAGGCAATTTGGCTCGCCATCGATCTGACCTTACATCCACCTGGCGCTGAGGACTTTGAATCAAGAGGCAGGTGAAGACAGCGGCGAATGACGCCATTCGCGTAATTCACGTAATCCGCGGCTGAAAGTCTGATAGCATGCACCCACTTGCATGGCCTATCGTTGGATCATCCTTATTTTTGGAATGCTGGCTTACACGACCAGCTACTTTGCACGGACAAATTACACCGGTATCGCGAAATTTGTGTCGGCGGATCTTGGTCTCGATAAGGCTTCGCTGGGCGTGATGGGATCCGTGTTTCTCTACGCCTATGCCCTGGCGCAAATGCCATGGGGTTTCGCAGCCGACCGGTGGGGAAGCCGAAAGGCGATTGGCCTGGGAGTTTTCTTGACGGCAATTACGCTGTGGGGATTCGCCATCAGTGGCAGTTATAACGAACTGCTATTCTGGCGCGCCACCAATGGTATCGCCGCAGCGGCCGTTTACGTCGCGATGGCGGGCGCGCTCTCGCGATGGTTCGCACCCAAAGAGCGAGGATTTTGCCAAGGCATATTCGCAGCCGTCGGAGCAACCATTGGCGAAGGAACCGCGAACCTGGTTCTCCCGTATCTTGCAATCAACATCGCCTCAGGCTGGCGGCAATCGACAGAAATTCTGGCGGGAATCATCGGCGGGATTGGAGTGGCGTGTGTGCTCTTCTTGCGATCTGCTCCGCCGGGCCAATCCGTGAGCGAGCGTAAGCCTCTCGAATCTGGAACGAGCGGTGCTAGCTGCCGGTGTGCTGAGCACGCTTTACCTGGCGGGGCGACTCGGAGGCGTACCGCTTGCGGGTTTCATTTCAGACCGCCTCATTAGCCGTGGAATTTCTCGAAGGTCACTCGCTATCGGCTTCTTGTTCTTCACTGCCATTCTCTTCCAGCTCATGCCGATGGGTATCCGCTCGACGAGCATTCTTGGCGTGATCGCCTTTCTGATGGGGATCTCCATCAACATGTATCCACTCGTCACCACGGCCGTGTCGGAAACGTTCGGTCCAACGAAAACTTCATCCGTGATGGGACTCCTGAATACATTTGCGCAGCTCTCGGGGGCAACGGCTCTGCTGGTGAGCGGCTACCTCGGAATCGCGTTGAACTCCTCTCCTGGAAACGCGCTCGAGGAATATCGGGGAATCTGGCTGGTGGGAATGGTAGGTTGCCTGATTACCGGAACGAGCGGCGTTGTAATGTCATTTCTGAGCCGCGGACTCCGCGAGTTACGCAGGTTCGAATCCGCGTAATCGGCGAAATCCGCGGCTAGATTTTTCCTTCGATGGGTGAGGAAGCTGTCGCGTACAGCTTTCGCTGAATCCTACCGGCCGTATAGGCCAGTGTTCCTGCCCTAACCGCATGATTCATAGCCTCGGCCATGGCGCCAGGATCTGTGGCGCCGGCGATTGCAGTGTTCATCAAGACGCCGTCTGCGCCCAATTCCATGGCAATTGTGGCATCCGACGCCGTCCCAACACCGGCATCAA
>QHXC01000136.1:13011-17669 GCA_003222815.1 Acidobacteriota bacterium
CAGAATCTTTGTCGCTTCAATCAAAGCGCCCGTATCCGGGAAAAGCGTTCTCTCGTCGCCAATGACCTCCAGCTTGACCCAGTTCGAAAGCCCTGCCTCGCGCCCAAGCCGGGCGGTCCGTACCGCATCCTCGACGTTGTAGCAGGCTGCTGTGTTGGGCAGGATCATGATCCTCTCTCGGTCGATATAGTCCAGAAGCGACTGCCCCTTCGGCGCTTTCAAATCGATCCTCCGGACCGCTACTGTCACCATCTCGGTTCCCGACCGACGGTGCGCTTCAGCCATCACCTGATTGCTTGAATATTTCCCTGTCCCGACGATCAACCGCGATTTGAACGTCCTGCCAGCGATCACGAACGGAGCATCGGTGCCGGAGCCACCACCGACGAAATGGACCACTTCGACTTCATCGCCCTGACCGAGCGAAACACTCTCCCATTGCGGCTTCGGCACAATCGCCCGATTGCGTTCCACCGCCACACGGTCCTTCGGGAATTCAAAATGCTCGAGCATCTGCGCGATATTCAGCGATTCCGGAATCTCGCGCGCCTCACCATTCAGCCGAATTTCAATTCTCATAGCAAATGGATGTTACCACGAAGCGGCTGGACCCCGATCCCACCATTGACAGTCCATCAAACGGCTGACTATAGTGATCCTTCTGCACTAGTGCGAACCTGATCGACATAGCTCCACCGGTTTTGTGAGACAGAGAGCATGCTGGAAAACTGGGCGCCTATCCTGATTTTCTTCATTCTTGCCGCAGGATTTGGGTTGGTTTCACTGATCATGTCGTACCTGTTCGGGGTGAGGAAGCCGGACCCCCGAAAACTCTCGCCTTACGAGTGCGGCGTGCACCCGATCGGTACCGCCAGAGAACGCTGTTCCGTGAAATTCTATCTGGTCGCGATGCTGTTTCTCCTGTTCGATATTGAAGCCGTTTTCCTGTTTCCATGGGCCGTTGTTTACCGGGAGCTCAAACTCTTTGGGTTTTTCGAGATGCTGCTTTTTATCCTAGCCATCCTTGCCGGGTACATCTACGTCTGGAAGAAGGGCGCGTTGGAATGGGAAAGGTGAATCCCAATTCATAATGTTTTCAGCAGAGACAGAAGCCAAATTCAAGCATCTGGCCTCCATATATCCGAGAAAGCGGTCGGCACTGATTCCCATGCTTTTACTGGCGCAGAGGGAGCACAGTTACATCAAACCGGAGACGATCGATTATGTCGGAAAGTATCTCGACCTGAATCCCTCCGAAGTCGATTCCATCATGTCGTTCTACACGCTGCTCCGCCGCCATCCCGCAGGCAAGTATCACATCATGATCTGCACCAATCTCGCGTGCATGCTGCAGGGCTCCGACGATATCGAAGCGTGCGTCAGGCGCAAGCTGGGCGTGGGTTTGGGCGAGATCACTCCGGATGGGCTCTTTTCCGCCATAGAATTCGAATGTCTTGGGTCTTGCACCACCGCACCCGTTATGCAAATCAACGGCGAATTCTACGAAAACCTGGACGTCCACAAAACTGAAGCGATCCTCGACGAGTTGCGAAAGCGTGGATGATCGAATACCTCATGGATTCCGAATTCCTTCTCCTGCTGCTGAAGATCATTGTGATCTTTGGAGGCGTCATGGGCGCGCTCGCCTATCTGACCTGGCTCGAACGCAAAGTGATCGCCCGCGTCCAGATGCGCCCCGGACCAACGCGCGTCGGACCGTTTGGTCTTCTGCAGCCCATTGCGGATGGGCTGAAATTCCTTTTTAAAGAAGACGTCATTCCGACGAATGCGAACACCTTTCTATATGTGGCGGCCCCGGTTGTGTCTCTGATCCCGGCGTTGCTTTCATTCTCAGTAATCCCCTTCGGTCCATCACTACAGATCACGGATCTCGGCGTAGGGCTGCTGTTCATCTTTGCGATCACGTCCCTGGGCGTTTATGGCATCGTGCTTGGAGGCTGGTCATCGAATTCGAAGTACCCGCTTATGGGCGCCATGCGTTCCTCGGCGCAAATGATCAGCTATGAACTAAGCCTGACCTTATCGGTCGTGGGTGTCCTTCTAATTGCGAACACACTCAGCCTGGCGCAAATTGTCGTTTCGCAACAGAGAACATTGCTTGGCTTTATTCCGCGCTGGAATATTTTTCTGCAGCCCGTGGCATTTCTGGTTTATGTGATCAGCGCCGTTGCTGAGACAAACCGCCTGCCCTTCGATTTCGCCGAATCCGAGCAGGAACTTGTAGCAGGCTGGCATACCGAGTACAGCTCGCTGAAGTTTGCCATGTTCATGCTGGCCGAGTATGCGAATATGGTCACCGTTTCGGCCCTCGCCACGATCATGTTCCTGGGCGGCTGGGCCGGCCCGATGTTCGGTCCCGCCTTGCTGCAGACGGCACTGCCGACCGTCTGGTTCGTGCTGAAGGTTGGCGTGTTCATTTTCTTCTACGTTCTCATGCGCGCGACGGTCCCGCGGCTCCGGTACGATCAGTTGATGAAATTCGGGTGGAAGTTCTTGCTTCCGCTTTCGCTCGCAAACATCGTCCTTACCAGCCTTATCGTGGCGATAGCGGCTTCATGATGCAGACTATCTTTTTCGTCTTTGCAGCGGTTGCCGTTGGAGCAGCCATTAACGTGCTCGTCCAGAAACATGTTATGTACAGCGCATTGTCGCTGATCCTGATGCTGACCGCAGTTTCAGTCCTGTTCATTTTGCTTAGGGCTGATTTCCTGGCGGTCATCCAGGTAATTATCTATGCCGGCGCAATCATGGTGCTGTTCGTCTTTGTGATCATGCTCTTGAATTTACCCCAGGACGAAGACGGAGCGGACCGGTTGTGGTGGCTGAAGTTCCTCGGAATTCCACTGGGTTTGTTTTTTCTTTTTTTGGTGATCGCCACATTGTGGAACGTGGAATCGAGCGTGGACACACGAGCGGGGATCAGCGGAAGCGCCGGGGCGATCGGTCATAGTCTGTTTACTGATTTTCTACTGCCGTTTGAGGCGACTTCGCTGCTGATATTGATTGCTCTCATGGGCGCGGTGGTTTTCGCCAAGAAGGATTTATGATCCCGGTCGGATGGTATTTGATCCTCGGCGCGGTTCTCTTTCTGATAGGCGCGCTGGGTTTCTTCATAAAGCGCAACATGATCGCGTTGCTGCTGTCGATAGAAATCATGTTGAATGCGGTCAACCTCACGTTTGTGGCGTTCTCCGTCCAGCATGCTCAGATCAGTGGACAGGTCTTCGTATTCTTTGTACTGGTTGTGGCTGCTTCGGAAGCCGCAGTGGGCCTGGCATTGGTCATCGCAATATTCCGGAATCGGGAATCGCTCAATGTGGATCGGAGTAACTTGCTGAAGTGGTGAAGCCGCGGAACGGCACACTCGGGCTTTGCCAGCGGTTGCACGCTTTCAGGATGCAGATAACTTATGGACCTGCTGTGGCTCATACCAGTTTTGCCCCTCATTGGCGCCACGACCAATGGCGTCCTGGGCAAGAGATTGCCCAAGAATGTCATCAGCCTCGTCGCAGCGGGATCGGTAGGTGTTTCTTTTCTGATTTCGCTCAGGCTTTTTCTCGCCATGCTCGGCCAACCGCAATCGGAACTGCCGATTCTGAAAGACTATTTCACGTGGATCCAGGCGGGCCCGTTTCAGGCGCAATTTGGCTTGATGCTCGATCACCTCTCCGGTGTGATGATCCTGATCGTCAGCGGGATTGGCTTTCTGATTCATATTTACTCGGTCGGATACATGAGCCACGAGGACGGGTTCTACCGATACTTCGCATATCTGAATCTTTTTGTCTTCTTCATGCTCACTTTGGTCCTGGCCAACAACTACCTGTTGATGTTCGTTGGATGGGAAGGCGTCGGCCTGTGTTCCTACCTTCTGATTGGATTCTGGTTCTCGCGAAAGTCAGCCGTGGATGCCGGTAAAAAGGCTTTCATTGTAAATCGTGTCGGTGACTTCGGTTTCATCCTCGCGATCATGCTCATTTACTGGACGTTTGACCGGGTCGATTTCGCGAGCGTGTTTTCTAGACTAGAAAATGCCGCACTTTTTCCGGTGGAGCCGCTCGGCTCCGTTGGCGTCTTGACGACGATCTGCCTTCTTCTCTTTGTGGGTGCAGCCGGCAAGTCGGCACAGTTCCCCCTCTATGTCTGGCTGCCTGACGCGATGGAAGGTCCGGCTCCGGTCAGTGCTCTCATTCATGCCGCGACCATGGTCACCGCGGGCGTCTACATGGTGGCCCGATCCGCCTCACTGTACAACCACGCGCCGGGAGCGCTGCTGGTGGTCGCGGTTGTGGGCCTGTTCACCGCCGTCTATGCGGCTTCGATTGGTCTGGTTCAGACCGATATCAAAAAGATTCTGGCGTATTCCACCATCAGCCAGCTTGGATACATGTTTCTTGCATGCGGAGCCGGCGCATACGCCGCCGGCATATTTCATCTCATGACGCACGCCTTCTTCAAAGCCTTGCTGTTCCTCGCAGCGGGCAGCGTCATCCATGGAATGGGTGGCGTGCAAGACATTCGCAAAATGGGTGGATTGCGGCGGCATATGCCCTGGACACATGCAACTTTTCTCGTTGGCACCCTCACGATCGCGGGCGTTCCTCCACTGGCCGGCTTCTTCAGTAAAGACGCCATCC
>QHXC01000094.1:0-4816 GCA_003222815.1 Acidobacteriota bacterium
AATTTTCGGTTACTACATCGAGGTATCCAAGGCCAATTTACGTCTGGTTCCCAAAGACTACGACCGCAAGCAGACGCTCGTCGGGGCAGAGCGATTTGTCACGCCGGAATTGAAGGAGTACGAAGAAAAGATCCTTACGGCTGAAGAGAAGATCCTGGAGATTGAAAAGAACCTTTTTCAGGAAATGCGCAACCGTATTGCCGAAGAGTCGCGGCGCATCCGGCAAACGGCTGCCGTCATTGCCGAATTTGATGTGCTTGCCGGACTTGCCTCGACTGCACAGCGCTTCGGGTATTCGCGGCCACAAGTCTCACCTTGCGACGAACTGGTCGTTCGAAAGGGCCGGCATCCCGTCATTGAAGCTCTGGCGGAAGAACATCGAGCCGATCGCTTCGTGCCCAATGACCTATTCATGAACGACTCGACCGATCAGATTCTCCTCGTGACTGGACCCAACATGGGTGGCAAGTCCACCTTTCTCAGGCAAAATGCCCTCCTGATCATTTTGGCCCAGATGGGATCCTTTGTGCCTGCACAGTTGCTCCAATTCCCCGTCGTTGACCGCATCTTTACCAGGATTGGTGCTTCCGACAATCTCGCTCGCGGCCGATCCACGTTCATGGTTGAAATGACGGAGACGGCTATCATTCTGAACCTCGCTAGTCCCCAGAGCCTCATCATTCTGGATGAGATCGGCCGTGGCACTGCGACTTTTGACGGTCTCTCCATTGCCTGGGCCGTCATCGAACATATTCAGTCGCATATCCGGGCCAAGACCCTGTTCGCCACGCACTACCATGAATTAACTGAACTTGCGGACTTGTTGCCCGGCATCAAGAACTACCACGTCGCGGTGAAGGAGGCGCAAAACCGGATTGTCTTTCTGCGAACCGTCGCACCAGGAGCCGCCGACCGCAGCTACGGCATTGACGTGGCGAAACTTGCCGGAATTCCCGGAGGAGTGACGCAGCGGGCCAGGGAAATCCTCAAAAAACATGAGGAAAACGAACACGAGTTGTCCGATAATCTCACCGTTCGAGCCAGACGCAAACCCAAGATAGTCGTCAACCAACTTTCGCTCTTCACTGCTCTCGAAGAGGAGCTGCGGAATGCTCTGCGCGAATTGGATGTCGACAGCATGACCCCTTTGGAAGCGCTGAAACTCATCGCCGAACTGAAGAAGAAAGCGAGATAGGGATCTACAGCGTCCCCGTCACGCCACCTCTCCTTAGCTGGAGAGGAATATTGCATCACTTTATGAGGGATGTTCGTCGCTTGACCTTGGAGGAAAAGGTCGGCCAACTCTTTATCCTGGGATTTCAAGGATACGAGCCCGATGAAGAGACACGGGCTCTGCTTGAAGTGGTGCGCCCCGGCGGCTTTCTTCTTTTCCAGCGAAATGTCGAGAGCTTCGATCAGATCTATCGCCTGACCAGCAGTCTGCGGGAGATGTTCCCGATTCGGCCATTTGTCGCCATCGATCAGGAAGGTGGCCCCGTGGACCGGCTCAAACAAGTCTTCGCTCCAATGCCATCCATGCCTGAGCTTGCGGCCGGAGGTACGGCTCAATTGCGGCTCGGAGCCAGAATCATCGCCGCGCAACTGGAAGCCACTGGCTTCGATATCAATTTGGCGCCGGTTCTCGACCTCCGGCTTCCTGGATCAATCACTGAGGAGAGAAGCCTTTCACCAAACCCAGGAGAAGTTGCGCGCCTGGCAGGGGCATTCGTTGAGGAACTAACGAAGCGCAACATCATTACATGCACGAAACACTTTCCCGGACTCGGTGGAGCGCAGGTCGATCCCCACTTTGCGCTGCCTCGAATCGAGCGGAACAAGCGACAGCTACAGAACGAAGACGCTGTGCCTTTTCTCGCTTTGTTTGATGATGCGGACATGATCATGGTCTCTCATGCCCACTACCCGGCCTTGGGAGACGAGAAACCCACGCCGGCTTCCGTGTCTTCACGCGCTGTCGATGTCTTTCTTCGAAAGAAACTCGGATACAAGGGCCTGATTGTCACGGATGACCTGACCATGGGGGCTGTGACGAGCGTTGGACTGACACCCGATCTATTCCTTCGGGCCTTCGAGGCAGGCAATGATCTGCTGCTCTTCTCTCAAAGCACACCTCTCGTCGAACGGGCCTTCAAAACCATCGTTCGCGCCGCCCGCGGAAGTACTGTGCTCGGGAGGCGCCTTGACGAATCGACGGAACGCATTCTCAGACTAAAGCACAGCATCGAATTTATTCCATTGCGGTACCGATCCCACCTGAAAGCACGCATTACTCGACAGATCGAGAAGCTTCGAACGTCGCTAGCGGAAACCGCTCCGCGCGACGTCACGGTATAATGGGCTCCGGGGGACCGATTGATATCCCATTGGGAGCATGGATTCCTCTCCTGGAACAGGAGGGGTGGCTGCGCCATCAAGAGAATGCCGCGAAGCAACCGGAGCTGGTGCAGTCGAGGTGGTCAGGCCCGGAGAATCTGGACTGATCACCCCGTCTGCGCCCAAATCGGTAGCCTTCGGCAACGTTTTTTTGATCCGCGCAGCAACCCCTCCTCGTCGAGGAGGGGAATACCTTTCGCAACACCCTGGTTGCTTTTAATTCTGATCACGGTTTACTTTCCGTCATGCACAGGCCAAACTTCGGCCGATCCGGGCGTTGTTACCATTGCTCTGGATCTCCCTCCCACGAATTTGGACCCGCGCATCGGAACGGATACGAGCTCCGAGCGGCTATCCCAGCTCCTGTTCGTCTCGCTCGTTAAGAAGGACGAGCGGTCGGAGATCGAACCCGACTTGGCAACACGCTGGGAAATCCCCGACCCGCGAACATATGTGTTTCATCTTCGTCATGATGTGAAATTTCACGATGGCCGGGCGCTGACCGCAAAGGACGTTCTGTTTACATTCCGAAGCATACTCAACGGTTCCGTACGTACCGTCAAAAGCGGGCATCCTTACAACCTCATTGATTCGATCGAAGCGCCCGACGCCTACACCGTTGTTTTCCGGTTAAAGGAAGTGTTCGCGCCCTTTCTTTGGAATATGGCGCGCGGCGCCATCGGCATCATTCCAGAAGGATCGGGCGCGGACTTCAACCGCCATCCGGTCGGCGCCGGTCCGTTTGAGTTTGTGCGTTACCTGCAGGACGAGGAAGTGGTACTGAAGCGAAGCGAACTCTACTTTGGTGAGAAGCCGAGCATCTCCATTCTACGGTTCAAGATCATTCCTGAGGCCATTGTCTGTGCGCTGGAACTGCGTAAGGGTACGGTCGATATCGCATTGAATGTGTTAACGCCGGATATGGTCGAAGTGCTAAGGCGCGACGATGACCTCAAGGTGATGCAAGCGGAAGGAACGCGTTACCAGTACGTCGCTTTCAACCTCGACGATCCGGTGTTTCGCGATATCCGGGTCCGCCAGGCCTTCGCTTATGGGATCGACCGAGAGAAGATCATCAAATATTTGTGGCGAGGTCAGGCGCAGCCTGCGGCAAATGTGATTCCTCCGAATAACTGGGCCTATGAATCCAGCGTCAAGATCTACCCTTACGATCCAGAGCGTGCTCGAGCGCTATTGAAGGATGCCGGCCATGAACATCTTTCGTTCACCTATCGTACTTCCTCCGACGACACGGGCAGGCTCATGGCTGCCATTCTTCAGCAACAACTGCGAGAGATCGGCGTGAGCATGGAAATCCGGTCAAACGAATTTGCGACGTTTTATGCGGACATCATCGCAGGTAACTTCCAAATGTACTCACTGCGGTGGATCGGCGGGAACAACGACCCGGATATCTTCAACCTGATCTTTCATTCCAAGATGGTCCCGAACAACGGCGCTAACCGAGGGCACTATTCCAACCCGCGGGTCGATCAACTGATCGAGCTATCTCGCCGCGAAATTGACGTCGAGAAGCGCCGGCAGGCCTACCACGAAATTCAGCGTATCGCCGCCGAGGAACTGCCCTATATCAGCCTCTTCTACGCGGACAACGTCTGCGTCTATAACAAGCGCATCGATGGAATAAAACTCTACCCAGCCGGTGACTATGATTTTCTGACCGACGTCCGAATCAGCCCGGTGCCCTAGCGCTACAGGTCCATCCAACGGTAGGCTGAAAACAGGATAACTTCCCGGACGCTGTGCCAGAAACGCTGGGAAGAGGCGACTTCGATAGGACTATTCGGTGCGGGAGATGTGTAGGCAAGGATTCCGTTATCCTGAAACATTCTCTTGACGCGGAACAGATGAAATCCGTCGCTTACAACTAACGCCGTCTTCCATCCTTTCCCCTGCATGAGGTGGGCTGCCGCTTGAATACTGTCGTAGGTACTGCCACTGCCCTGCTCAGTGATGATATTTGCGACGTCCACACCATGTTGAACAAGGTATTGTGTGCTCACGTGGGCTTCGGAGAAATTGGGGTCCGGGCCATAACTTCCCGTCGTGATGATCGCTTGGGAATATCGCTGCTTGTATAGCTCGTTGGCGTGATCGAGGCGGGCTTTGAGGACAGGAGACGGCCGCCCGTTATATTGCGCTGCGCCGAGGACGACAATCGCGTCGGCCGGTTGCGCTTCGTCGCGAACCGCCGAATCGCGAATCTGAAAATAGAGATAGGTCCAGTAGACTGATAAGCTGACCAGCAGCGCAAACCCAACAAATGTCCCCCATTTGAAAACGCGAACGATCATGCCAAATGTCTCCGAATCCTTCCTTTGAAAAACTCATGGAGACCAAGAAATGAAATCGGACCCTTTCTAAGAAGTACAGGCGGATCCTCCGTCAGGTCAAGCAGCGT
>QHXC01000094.1:4822-5610 GCA_003222815.1 Acidobacteriota bacterium
GCCGAAGCCACTCCACTGCGATTCGCGCTCGTGGCCGTTACCGGGTTTCCGAATCGCTCTACAAGTTTGGTCGCAAACGCAGCCACGGGCCAACGAAC
The DNA here is from genome assembly GCA_003222815.1 of Acidobacteriota bacterium. Taxonomy (GTDB): domain Bacteria; phylum Acidobacteriota; class Terriglobia; order 20CM-2-55-15; family 20CM-2-55-15; genus 20CM-2-55-15. The sequence goes on from QHXC01000094.1 coordinate 4,921, forward strand.
TCCGATGGTGTTCGTCCCCGCGGTCAGTTTCGACGGAATTGACGGTGCTGCCGATAAAATCACCGTCAAGGGTCCTGGCCAGAATTGCTTTGCAACGGAGTGGAATAAGGGATTTGGCTTCGTCATGGATTCAGCCATGGCCTCGGAGTTCACCAGCAATAGAATCGGTTTCGACGGCGCACGGCCCTTGATTTCGAAGATGCGCTCAATAGCGACCTCGTTAAACGGGTCTCCTCCCAGACCGTATGCGGTGTCCGTCGGATAGGCGATGATACATCCAGAGCCGAGCAAAGACACGATCTCATCATAAGCAGCGTCCTGCAGAGTATCCTCGTGAAAGACCTTCACGGCCGGATTGTACTACGAGAGATGATCCATTTAGAGATCCCTTCACCCTGGACGTCAAGGAACCTCGGCTCCTGCAGTGCAACTCCAGCTGGATCGGTTTTGTAGTACAATGCGACTCAACATGCGGTCCCGTCCGCCGGCCCAGCGGCGTCCACCAATCAGGGGAGGTTCCGGCTCACGCTGACGATGCAAATCGGCAAGCATAGTCGGAAGCTGATGGAGTTGCGGAAAGCGATTCGCAACGGGGCGCTTACCAGTGACGGCCTCTTACCGATAGAGGGACCGATCCTTCTGGAGGAGGCACATCGGAGTGGTCTGGAGATTATCGATATCTTTGTCCGC
>QHXC01000368.1 GCA_003222815.1 Acidobacteriota bacterium
ATTCGCAAGCATTGATTCGTGTGGTTCGTTCAACCTCCGAACAGGCGACACATTACCGCCAGCCACCCGCGCGGGTTAGCCTGCTCCGAACGCTATTCACCGTAAAAATCCACACAGCGGCATTATTCGATCGGCCGATTGCAATCCGGCCCGGATATCGACCGCTATTCAGGTTCAAGTAATTTGAATACCGAACCTGGATTGGTGCGTTGCCGTCGTTAATTCCGTAGACGAGATCGACGGGCAGACTGTCGTTACCGATGGTCAAAACGTACGAGACCTTACCATCAGAACTCTCCAAACGATTTTCGCCCCTTTCTGAAGCCAGCACCGTTCTCTTCAGAAGTGCGTGGATGACGTCTTGCAGTTGATAACTCAGAAAAAGCGAAACCGCCTGATCCGCGATCTTCTCGCCGCCACCCTTCAGCCCGCCTTTGCATTCTTGTTTCGCAGACTGCGCCAATATCGAAGCTGAACATTGACCATCCCTGGTCTTGAAAGTCATGACGAGATCTTTACCGATGCGCTTATTAAAAGTCATCGCCCATTGCTGGGTTTGCCCAGCGCTGTCGATCCAGTCCATCCTGCCCGTACCCTCGATATTGCCAAGCTCAGCTACACCGTCGATACCTCCGAGACCCGCCACCGCCTTGAGCAGAGATTCGTTTGCGCTCTGCTGCCGAAGCCGCCTGCTTTGCTTAAGCGAAAACTTCTCTTCGAGCGGCTTGCCTTCTGGAAGCTGGATCCGGCGCGTCACACCTTCATATCCGTCAGCGAAAACCTCGACCGTTACATCTCCTGCGTGAAGTCCGGTCAGTGTTTTCTGATTCTCGGAAGTCGCTCCTATGTACTTGTCGTCGACAATCACCGCACAGTCTTTCGGCTCACAAATCACCGTGAGTGCGCCTGCAACCTTCGGTGCGGGTGGTTTGGGCGGTGGGGGCGGCACGGGCGCCACGGGAATCATCGACAACAGTTTGGGACTGGCACCAAACTCTTTGAGAATGTCCAGAACTGCAGGGCTTCCTTGAAACTGAACGCCCCGCTTTGAAACCAGGTCTTCAGCACGGCTCCCGCCACGGGGCGATGACAGGGATTCGATCACCTGCCGGAGCGTCAGCGGTGGTTGCGGTTTTGCCGGCAGAGTCGTCCGTTGCCCACGTTGGGGTTGCGGTAAGCCTCCGGCCTGCGCCCGCGTTGTTGCGGGGTGGAGAAAAATCACCAGAAACAATATAGCTGCGCTGATCATTTGTCTCATATTCTTAATTCCATCAGAATTTTTCGAGTTCCTCAAATGTTTCGTGCGGCAGTTTCGTGGGGGTTCTTGTGTCGGCGATGCGAGGCGAAGCACAAACCGGCGCTTTGCGGTTATGCATGCAGTCGGGGACCAGCCTCTGGGATTGTCGTTGCGGTGAGCAAACACGGAATTTCGAATTGCGAATTGAGGGCCGCGCTGCCTGAATTAATTCGCCATTCGAAATTTTACTGGTTAATGTAAATCTCGCCCCCGGCCTTCAAAAACTCCACGCTCTTCTGTTCCATCGCTTCTTTGACTTCTTCGGTGATTTTCATCGAACAGAATTGCGGGCCGCACATGCTGCAGAAGTGTGCGAGCTTGGCGCCGTCCTGAGGAAGGGTTTCGTCGTGGAAGTCTTTGGCGGTCGTGGGATCGAGACTGAGATTGAACTGATCCTCCCAGCGAAATTCAAACCGGGCTTTGCTGAGAGCATTGTCGCGCTCTTGCGCTCCGGGATGACCTTTGGCAAGATCGGCGGCGTGGGCAGCGATCTTGTATGCGATGACGCCGTCCTTCACGTCCTTGTGATTGGGAAGACCCAAATGCTCTTTCGGTGTGACGTAACAGAGCATCGCCGTTCCATACCAGCCGATCATCGCCGCGCCGATGGCGCTCGTGATGTGATCGTAACCGGGCGCGACATCGGTGGTGAGTGGACCCAGGGTGTAGAACGGAGCTTCGTGTGTCAGCTTCAATTGAAGGTCCATGTTTTCCTTAATGAGGTGCATCGGAACATGGCCGGGACCTTCGATCATGACTTGACAGTCGTGTTTCCATGCGATCTTCGTTAATTCACCAAGCGTCGCCAATTCGCCAAGCTGGGCCTCATCATTCGCGTCGGCAATAGAACCAGGCCGCAGTCCATCACCGAGGCTGAAGGAGATGTCGTAGGCGCGCATGATCTCGCAGATCTCTTCGAAACGTGTATATAAAAAGTTCTCCTGATGATGCGACAGGCACCACTTCGCCAAAATCGAACCGCCGCGGCTGACGATTCCCGTTCTGCGTTTGACTGTCCATGGGATGTACCGGAGCAAGACGCCGGCATGAATGGTGAAGTAGTCCACGCCCTGTTCGGCCTGCTCGACGAGGGTATCGCGATACATTTCCCAGGTCAGCTCTTCGGGTCTTCCTCCGGCCTTTTCGAGCGCCTGGTAGATGGGAACGGTTCCGATCGGCACGGGTGAGTTCCGCAGAATCCACTCGCGAGTCTCGTGGATGTTGCGGCCCGTGGACAGATCCATGACCGTATCGGCGCCCCAGGTGATACTCCACCGCATCTTCTCGACTTCGTCCTCAATGGAGCTCGATATCGCGCTGTTTCCGATATTCGAGTTGATCTTCACCAGGAAGTTGCGGCCGATAATCATCGGCTCCGATTCGGGATGATTGATGTTTGCCGGAATGATGGCTCGGCCGCGCGCGATCTCATCGCGAACGAACTCCGGCGTGATGTATTCGGGAATACTGGCGCCGAACGACTCCCCCCGGTGCTGGAAACGCAGGCTCGAGCGGTCGTTTCGCGATGCGTCATAAGCCTTGTCTCTGCCGAGGTTCTCGCGGATTGCGATGAACTCCATTTCGGGTGTGATGATGCCCTGCCGCGCGTAGTACAGCTGCGTCACGGCCCGGCCACTGGCAGCCTTCCGCGGCTTGCGGCGCAGGCCCGGGAATGATTCCAAACGGGAACGCCCCTGACTTTGAGAGGCGTGCTTCAAGCTTAAAAAGCCGTTGTCCTCGGGCCGGATTTTCCGGCCTTCGTATTCGACCGCGTCGCCGCGCTCGACGATCCATGGCATTCGGACGGCAGGCAGGCCCTGGCGCACATCGCAGACCTGGCGCGGATCCCCCCAGGGTCCCCGCGTGTCGTACACGGGCACGCGGGAGCCGTCCTTGAGCGAAATCTCGCGTAGCGGCACGCGAATCGACGGATGGATCCTGCCCTGAACGTAAATGCGATCGCTGGCAGGAAGTGCGGTGTCGAGGTAGGTGGAATCCTTGAACTGGAGTTTGGAAGTACTCATTTTTACTCTCCCTTCGTCGGCATTATCCGAATCAGGTGTTAGGGGTCGATCCCAGTTGGATCCTCTCAGCGTTAAAAGCTCCCCCGTTGACGCAACGCCGGGCCCAGTTGGCTAGACGCTGAATGAGCTGCCGCAACCACAAGAACCGGTAGAGTTAGGATTGCTGAACTTGAAACCCGCTCCGTGCAACCCCTCGATGTAGTCGACCTCCGCACCCTCCATATAAAGAAGACTGGCCTTGTCGACAAACACCTTCAGACCGTCGAATTCGAAGATGGCGTCATTTTGATCGTTGTAATTCTTATCGAAGCCCATGCGGTATGAGAAGCCGGAGCAACCTCCGCCAACCACCTGAATCCGCAAGCCGGCATACGGCTCAGGCTGTTCGGAAAGGATTTCCTTAACTTTCTCTTCCGCTTTCTTAGTCAGCATTATCGGCATCGTTACTTGCCTCCTTATCCTTTATTATGAACTTTAAGACCTTATCCGCTTGCGATTCCCATCGCCTGGAGGCGAATCGACCGCTCGCGCGGGCCGTCGAACTCAACCATTATAATACTCTGCCATTCGCCAAGGACAATGTCGCCGTCCGCAATCTGAAGGGTTAAAGACATACCGAGCAACAGTGTCCGGAGGTGGGAGTCCGCATTGTGGCGGTCGCAATCCGACCATGCCGGATCATTGTGGCGATAGTATTCGTCCTTTCTGACAGCGCTAGCCAGATAGGCCTTGACATCGTGGATCAGAGCCTCTTGCCACTCATTTATAAAGATGGCGCTGGTTGTGTGCAATGACGAAACATTGAGAGACCCTGCCCTGATACCGGACGATTTGACAAAATCTCGGACCAGGTGTGTCACATTGTAGAGTTCCTCGCGTTCTTCAGTTTGGACCTTAGCCAAGGTGCTCACCACTCTGCTGGTCCCTGTTGCAACCTCAACGGTGGATGGCTCTGGAGCTTTAACGGACGCGAAAGCCATATTGTCTTTGACCCCTTGTGCAGCGTTAGCGATCGGAATTCTGCCGTTGGTGCAAGCGAACATTATACACAAATTATAGTCTTGAAGTAGCAGCCCGGAGCGGTGAAAATCAATGATTGTGCTGACCTACCTGCTGGTGCTCGTGCCGGTTCTCCTGATCATCGGCATTGCTGTAGCTGTGAAGCGGCAAGCCCATGTCACTCGTTCGTATACTGCCGCGGAACAAGCGCAGGATGCGAAGGTCTATGCAGAGTCCACCAAAGCCATGGAAACTACGGTCGCCGAAGCTCTGGCCGCCAAGGCCCGAGATCCGCGCCTTGCCTCCCTGTCGCAGGAAGAGCTCGTCTACGAAGTATTGAAGGAATGCTACGACCCCGAAATCCCGCTGAATATCGTCGATCTCGGACTCATTTATGAGGTCCAGGCCGGGCCTGACGCCATAAACGTAAAAATGTCCATGACTTCAGCGGCATGCCCCTCCGGAGTGGTGATCGCTGAGGACGTTAAGGTCAAGTTGGCCGACGCAGGGTTTCCAAATCCCAAAGTGGAAATCGTGTGGGAACCCGCGTGGTCGCCGCAGCGGATTTCCGAGGCAGGACGCAAAGCGCTGGGAATTTAATCCACCAAGTCATGAACTCCTATCCTGGAACAGGAGGGGTCTATGCACAAAAAAAGGCCGCCTTGGAAACTTGTCAACGCGGCCTTTCTCTGTCGCTTTGTGGCTTGCCGTCTATCTACGATGCGCGAGTTCGATCTTCACAAGATCGGTCTTTTCATGTGAACCCAGGTTCTTCCCGAAGGTCAGCTCATCCACCATTTGTTTCATCTTCTGAGCCTCGCGGGCTTTCTGTCGCTTCAATCGCTCTTCTTCGGCTGCGGTTTCGGGGCCGTCGCTGTGAACTCGGACCCGGGCAACGTCCACGGGGTTCAGAACAAGGTTGTGATCGAAGCTTTCCAGCGGGACCGACTTACCCCCAGCATAGACTCCATGTTTACCGTGCTTCTTGTTCCATTCCGCGACACTCGCAGTCTTGTACATGTTTTCGATGATCTTGCGCCAGCCGATTCCCGTATTGTAGGCGCAGAAGGAAATTTCGCCGAGCTGCGTCGCATAAGGAATGATGCACATCTCGGTCCGGCGGAAGTCATAGTTGAACAGATCCTGGAACCACATTCCGGCAACGAACAAGAAGTTCCAGGGGTCATCGCGCCGTTTCTTGATGTCATCCATCGTCCGGTCACCGGAGACCTTGCCGTAGCTCTTACCCGACAGACCGAACGACTTGTCGAACTTCTTCATGATGTCCATCAAAGTCAGACTGGGCGGCGCTCCGAATGGGTTGTAATTCTTTAGCAAGGCAAGACCCATCATGGCGTTGGAAAACCATTTTCCCCGGCCGGCATCCGTGATCTTCTGCATATCGCTGACCAGGCCTGGAATATTCAGGAATTGGGGGACCGGGGCAAATTCTTTGGTCTCTTTGTTGATCATCATGGCCGTGCCGACGCCGCAGTTCGGGTGGCATCCGCAACTGACCTGGCCCCAGTCGGCGCCGGGACCATGAACAAGATCCGCAAAGTCGGCGAAAGCGCCCATCAGTGAAAGCGGGAACCAGTCGCGCGTCGGCTCGGTGATGCCGACCTGCGTTTTGACATCGTTGGCGAGATGCGAAAGCGTATAACGCTGGCGCAGCCTGCGTTCGGCCGTTATGTCTTCGTCGCGGCCGGTAAACGAAACAGGCTGGAAAGCAATAAAGGCAATCCGCTTGGGATTGTCCATCGCAAACCGGATGATGGATCCAACCTGGTCATTATTGACGCCATTCACAAGCGTCACCACCAGAATGATCTCGACACCGGCTTCGTGTAGATTGTTGATCGCGCGCAGCTTCACATCAAACAAATTGCCGATCTGCCGGTGGCTGTTCGCGTCGTTTCCAATGCCGTCGAACTGGAGATAGGCGTACCTCAGCCCGGCTTCAGCGGCCTTTCGCGCAAATTCCTTGCTCCTGGCGAACTCGATACCGTTCGTTGCACATTGCACGCTGGAATAACCGAGCTTGCGGGCGTATGCAATGGCGTCGACGAAGTACGGTGACAGTGTGGGCTCGCCACCTGAGAACTGAATGGACATCTGCCGGCGGGGCTTGATCCGGACCGCATTGTCCATGATCTCCATAATTTCTTCCCAGGTCAGTTCGTGAACGTAGCCGACCTGGTTGGCATCCATGAAGCACGGGTCGCACATCATGTTGCAGCGGTTCGTGAGGTCGACTGTCAGGACGGCGCCGCGGCCATGCTTGATCGTGCTGCTGCCGTGGTTGTGCAAATCCGCATCGTTATGTGACGGAATGTCACGTCCAGGAAAGTTCTTCTCGATCCACTCCAGAAATCCTACGTCGATAGCCATCAGGTCCTCGGTTTTGCCGTGCTGGGGGCAATCCTTGACCATCCAAACCTGGCCGTTCCGCTCGATGATGTTCGCCTTCACTTCCCCGACCTTTTCATGCAGCAGCGTCGTCCAGTCCGCGTCTCCGCCCATGATTTTCTGGCGGGCTTCCTTGACACATTGGGGGCAAAGCGAGTCGGTTTGCCGCGGCCAGCCCAGAACCGGCTTGGTCTTTTGCCAAGACTTCAGCAGGGGCTTTTCGGTCCATTTCGGCGTGAAGGAGGGGGTGGGATTGAATCGATTGATGTACTGGATCGTATCGAAGGCTGCACCGGCGGTATAGGAAACTGCCGCATCTACATACTTCATCAGGCGCTTGCTTCGTTTCGCTTTGATCTGGTTTCGTTCGCTGTAGCCGGCCTGCGGGGTCTCAACCGCTGTTTGTTCCAGACTAGACAAGATACCTCCTTTGATGGGGCGCGCTTACAAGTGTGATGATTAGAAAAGATCTGATTCCGAAAAGACGCGATCAAACGAGGGGTAAGAATAGCGCAGCAATTTGGGCTCTTCAACAGAAATTTCGCACAACTACTAAACTTTAGAGTGAATTAGCGGGCACGAATGATCTCGACCGAAACGTAGCTGACGCGCGGTTCCAGGACTGGCGAGACTTTGCGGACCACGACTCGAACCTGTGGAGTCGGAAAGTCCGATAGAATCCGGGCGGCTAGGACCTCCGCCACCGTCTCGATCAGGTGAAAGTCCCGGCTCCGGCAGACCTCCATGGCTAGGCCAGCCACCTTAGAATAATCGAGGGCGTCCTTAAGCGAGTCCTGTTGGGCGGCGCGAGAGATGTCGGTCCAGATTTCAATATCGATGGAGAGCCGCTGCTTCATGGTGCGCTCTTCGGGAGTGACACCAATCGCCGTGACCGCGTCGATTCCTGAAATTAAGATCTTGTCCAAAAGTTATCCAATCCCGTCACGAACGCGGGCTAAAGCCCGCGACTACATTTTATCGATCCGTTTCATCCAGCCGTTCCCGGCCGGCAAAGCCGGCCTCGATATCATGCCAGTACTCGATGGCCTCCTCACCAAGCCGCCAGCACAGGTAAACGAGGCGGCCCTGCCGGATGTACGGAAAATCGCAAAGACCTTTGTCGACATCCTTGAGCACGACACCCATATCCTTAATTTGATGGATCAAAAGCATGAGGTGGGAAACGGACTCGACGTAGATGACACCGAATTTGCTGAAACCGTCATATGGCGCTTTGTCACGAGCCTTTTGAATTTCCGGATGAAGCTCCTTGATCCGCTTCCACTCCTGGTTGATTTCCTCAAGAATGGATCGAAGCTGGGGAATCAAGGCCTGCGCTTCGGCGAGTGTAAAGATCCGGTCCTCCATGGTCAGTGCTCGAGCCACTTTTCGGCTTCCATCGCAGCCATGCAGCCCGTTCCCGCTGCGGTGATGGCTTGCCGAAAGACGGGATCCTGAACGTCGCCGCAAGCAAAGACACCGGGGATGTGGGTGCGAGTCGAGTTCGGCTGAGTTTTGATATAGCCCCGGTCATCAAGCTGAATTTGGCCCCTGAAGATTTCAGTGTTCGGGTTGTGGCCAATCGCAACAAAGAGCCCGTCGACATTCAGTTCTGAGAGTTCTTGAGTCTTGACGTTCCTGAGTCTGAGCCCGCTCACCCCGGCCTGCCTGGCGCCCAACACGTCCTCAACGACAGTGTTCCAAACGAATAGGATCTTCGGATTCGCAAACGCGCGGTCCTGCATGATTTTCGAAGCACGGAGCGTGTCGCGTCGATGGATGACGGAAACCTTCGTGGCGAACTTTGTAAGGAAAATAGCCTCTTCCATTGCCGAGTCGCCACCGCCAACGACTGCGATTTCCTTGCCTCGGAAGAAAAACCCATCGCACGTGGCGCATGTGGAAACACCGTGTCCCATGAGTTGCATCTCCGATTCGATGCCGATCAGTTTGGCGGAAGACCCTGTGGAGATGACAACGGACTTCGTCACGACCTCATCGTCGCCGTAATACACGCGAAAGGGATGCTCTTTCAGCTTGACCGCATGGACAAACCCCTTGACGATTTCCGCTCCAAACCGCATGGCCTGCTTCCGCATTTCATCCATGAGCTGCGGCCCCATGATGCCTTCAGCAAATCCCGGATAGTTTTCCACCAACGTCGTCAATGTGAGCTGGCCACCGGGTTCCTTTCCCTCAATAAGCAGGGGAAAAAGGTTGGCGCGAGCCGCATAGACGGCGGCAGTCAGGCCTGCCGGACCCGACCCAATAATGACCATGTTGCGCATGAACCCTGCTCCGTTCCCGTAGGAAGCCTATAAGGTACCACACCGGAATAGGGGCCCCCAGGTTCTGCTACAATCAACTCAACGCGCCCGTAGCTCAGCTGGATAGAGCGCCGGACTTCGAATCCGTAGGTCGGGGGTTCGACTCCCTCCGGGCGCGTTCCAGTCTTCTCTTCTTCGCGGTGTGGTAGGCGTCGAAGGCCATGTAGAAAAAGAAAACGTACGTGAGCGTCCGCAGAACATCGTGGACGGCCGGCGGCGCGACGGTGCGGAGAAGCGAGATCACCACAAAGACAGCTACGTGGATGGCGGCCTTTTTGTATTCCGCGTTGTAAAGCGCGCCGACTCCGGGAATGAAGCCGAGCAAGAATGCGCGTTTCGGGCTGCCCCCGCCAACCTCGGATTCATCTTGCCGCGCTTCCACGCGTGCGGGCGTTTCGGAGACGATTTGGCGCCCGGAGGAAAGGTCGCGCCTCACGCGCTCGAGGTCGGCGCGCAAATCCGACGCATGCTGGTACCGGAACCGCCTCTCCTTCTCCAGCGCTTTATCGATGCTGCGGTCCAGGTCGGCCGGCAGCAAGGAGTTTAGCCGGAGCGTCGGAACCGGCCTTCGATTCAGGATCGAGTCAAAAACCACGGCAGAGCTTGGCCCGCTGAAGGCCTGGATGCCGGTGGCCATCTCGTACAGCACGGCGCCAAGCGAAAAAAGATCCGTCCGGGAATCGACCTCTTCTGCGCGCGCCTGTTCCGGCGACATGTACGCGACCGTGCCGAGCGTCGTGCCCGGAACGGTGACCTCATTGCCTGCGGTAGCCGAACTATCCATCGACGCCTTGCGAGCGAGTTTCGCCAGGCCGAAATCCAAAATCTTGGCCTGACTTTCTTTCGTGACGAAAATGTTCGCCGGCTTGATGTCGCGGTGAATGATTCCTCTCGCATGGGCAGCCTCGAGCGCGCTGGCAAGCTGGATTCCAATGTCCAGAATCTCGCCGGTCCGAAGCGGTTGGGCGTTAATGCGCTCCTTCAAGGTTTGGCCATCGAGATACTCCATGACAATAAATGGGCGACCATCGTACTCGCCGATGTCGTAAATCGTGCAGATTTGCGGATGATTCAGCGCCGAGGCCGCGCGCGCTTCAATACGAAATCTTTCGAGCGCCTGCGGGTCCTTCGACCACTCTTCCAGCAGGAACTTCATCGCGACGGGGCGGCCCAGACGAGTGTCTTCGGCTTTGTAAACCACGCCCATACCGCCCGATCCCAACCGTTCCAAGATGCGATAGTGTGAAACCGTCTGGCCGACCATTGCTGTATCGTATCAGACCGCTTAAACAGCCGTCACACCATCGGGAACGCGGTCACGGATGAAACCGGCCAGCGCATCGATGTCCGTCATGCGGCCGAAGCGTTCGCGGCATGCCAGAACAATGGTTCGGCCGGGAGCCTTCCCTTCGAACTGGCGATACCTGATCAGATTCTTCAGACGATCGTCCATCTGGACAGCAAGCCGGGGAATGAGACTATAACCAAAGCCCGTAGCCACAAGGTGGCGTAAGGTCTCGAGACTTGTGGCGTGGAACTGTCGAAAATCTCCGCGACGGTTTGATGGACATACCTGAATGCTCTGGTCTCTCAAACAATGACCATCTTCCAACAGAACCATGCCCCTCGAATCCAGATCCTTCGTTTGCAACGGTTCCTTCGATGCAAGCGGGTGCCCTTTGGGCGCCGCCAGCAGGAACGGTTCATAAAATAACGGTATCAGCCTCAGACCATCCCTTTTGAACGCCGGCGCTGCGAGCACGGCATCAAGCGCACCCGTTCGAAGATCTCCCACAAGCGGATCGGTCAGACCCTCTTTGAGGAGCAGTTCGAGTTTAGGAAAGCGTTTTCGGAGCGCTCCCAACAAGTGAGGCATCAAGTACGGCCCGAGTGTGCTTATGGCGCCCAGCCGTAAGGAACCCGACAAAGGTTCACTCTCTCGGTGAACGAGAGCTGCAATCTTTTGCGCCTCTTCCAAGACGACTCGCGCCTGGCGTGCGACGCGCTCTCCCACTGGAGTAATGACGACATTCCTATTCGACCGCTCAAACAATTGGACTCCCAGGAAGTCTTCAGTCTTTCGGATCTGAGCGCTCAGCGCCGGCTGGCTGACGTGACACGATTCCGCCGCCTTTCTGAAATGCCGGTGATCCGCCACGGCGACCAGATACTCCAGGTCACGAAGGGTCAGGGAAGATATATTCATAGGCATATCCTATCACTATTATAAAAGTAATCAGTTGGATTTATCGCTTGGATCTGATGGAGAATAGCCTCGAAAGGAGCACTAACGATGAATATCAACATAGGTATCAATGAGGAAGATCGAAAGCAGATTGCGAACGGCCTGTCGAAAGTTCTGGCGGACACATACACGCTCTATCTCAAAACTCACAATTTTCACTGGAACGTCACGGGACCGATGTTCCAATCCTTGCACGTCATGTTCGAGCAGCAATACCGGGAACTCGCTGAAGCCGTAGACTCTATCGCAGAGAGGATTCGGGCTCTGGGTTTCCCCGCCCCGGGGACCTACGCGGACTTCGCCGACCGAACTTCATTGAAGGAAGAACGCGGCGTTCCGAACGCGGAACAGATGATCCGTCAACTCGTCGATGGAAATGAGGCGGCGATTCGTACCGTGCGCTCGGCCTATCCGTTAGTCGAACGTCTCCATGATCAGGCCACAGCAGACCTCCTGACCGAAAGAATGCAGGTCCACGAAAAGACCGCCTGGATGCTGCGCAGCCTTGTCTCGTAGCCTCAAACCTGGGCTGGTCCTCGGCCGGCGGAATTCCTGTACCACGTAAGAATTCTCAGGGGATTGGGAAATATGCCCGCTGGATCTTTATCAACCCAGCGAGCGGGGTTTTTCAGATCCAGCGATTTCAATAAATTGCTCTTTTGGTACACGCATTGCATGTTAATTTGTGCAGAGAGCCTGCCGATTCGAGGAAGAAGGACGGGGACGTGGCGAAATCCGGAGACGTAAACCATCAATTTGGGATTTACAAGAATACCTGTTGCTCATCCGAGATCGTGCTCGTCAAAGGCGCCGTCTTCCCCACGTGTGAGAAGCATAAACTATCGACCACTTGGAAGCTTGTCGCAAAAATTGAGCCGCCACGGCCGTCCAAAGGCAGGGCGGCCTGAGGCCGGCATGATAACGTCGCGTCGTGTGGCCGTTTCGGAAAATTGCCGATACTCGAAATAGTGAAAGCTAAGAGTTGAACAAAAATTCCTCGCTGTTTATTTCATCTGCGAAAAAATGCCCCGGTTTTTAAACGAGGACTGGATCACAGAAAATCCCGGAGTTGCTGAGCTTGTGGGCACTTTTGGTTAGGTGACTCTCCAGTTTGCGTTAGGTACCCTTCAGGTCACCATGCGAAAACTGACAGTCTTCCTTATTGTTGTTCTTCTTGTGGTCCTCGTGAGCCTGATAGCGCCTCCTCAGGCAAGTCCAAACGGAATTCTCCTACAGTCTTGCAGTGCTCAAGCGGCCGGTCTGGTGAACTGGTTGCTTGGACTGGCCACTGTCCTGGAAAAGGCCGTCTGTGATAAATTGTGTTTTTCTCTTTCGCATCCGGAAGGAAGTTCCTTATTTGCGCCCGTAGCTCAATTGGATAGAGCACCAGCCTCCGGAGCTGGTTGTTACAGGTTCAAGTCCTGTCGGGCGTATTCACCGGCGTAGGCTCTCATGCAAAGCCTCCTCTCGGCTGCGTTCGCTTTCGCTTGAAGTTCTCTTGACAAAACATTCACGCTTCGATAAACCGCCACCAAACTCTCGGACTTGCCATCGTGATTCTTTGGAGCGAGCGGAATCCGAGCGGGACCGTGGTTTCCACGAAGTCAGTCGCATTCGATTCACAAAAGGGGGGATTATGTTAGACAAGACTCGAACAGCGCTGCACGCGCTGGTCAGATTGGGAGCAGGGACTGTTGGATTGATCGTATTGGGAACTTGCCTGATTTTTGCTCAAGGCTCCACGGCCACCATCTCGGGTGTCGTGCGGGACGCCACGGGAGGAGTGGTGCCGGGGGTGAGTGTTACAGCCAGGCATTCGGATAGCGGGCTGACGCGCACGGTTCAGAGCGCGGAGGACGGCGGCTACCGTATGCCGTCCCTTCCGGTAGGCTCATATGAAGTCACCGCAGAAAAGTTGGGCTTCAAGCAGCAGGTGCGGCGGGGCATCAACCTGGCAGTGGCTCAGGAAGCCGTTGTGGATCTGACGCTGGACGTAGGAGCTGCTGCGGAGCTAGTAACGGTGACCGAGGAGGCTCCGCTGGTGAACACGACGCTGAGCTCGACCTCAGGATTGATCACCGAGCAGCAGGTCAAGGACTTGCCGCTGAACGGACGCAGCTTCGATCAGCTTCTGGCACTCAACGTCGGCATTGCCAATAACACCTCGAATATCGGACAGGGCAACGGTTGGACCGGTTTCTCGGTGGCGGGCAAGCGGCAGGAAACCAACCGATTTCTGATCAACGGAGTCGACTGGGTTGGAGGCAACTCCACCGGCCAGTTCATTACGCCCTCGGGGGCCAGCGGGCAGTTGCTGGGAGTAGAAGCCGTGCGGGAATACAACGTTCTCGAGCATACCTATGGCGCCGAGTATGGGAAACGGGCCGGAGGGCAGATCAGCGTTGTGACCTCCTCAGGGACGAACCAGGTGCATGGAACGCTGTTCGAGTATCTGCGCAACAGCGCCCTGGACGCCCGGAACTTCTTCGATCAAACCATCGGCGCTCCCCCGTTTAAGCGCAATCAATTTGGAGGAGCGCTGGGAGGTCCGCTCAAAAAGGATAAGATGTTCCTGTTCGGGAACTACGAAGGGTTCCGGCAACGGTTGGCGCTGAGCAGCCGGGCGATTGTGCCCGACCTGCCCTCTCGTCAGGGTCTTTTGCCTTGCAACGTGATCAGCCCCGCGCCCAGTCCATGCCCGGCTTCCGGCTACGCTCCCGTTCCGAATCTGAAGCAGGGCATGCTGCCGTATGCCAACGCCTTCTGGCCATCGCCGAATGGTCCCGAGGTACTCACCAACGGCCTGCCCAGCGGAACTGCCTACAACTACAACAGTGCTCTGCAATCGGCTCGGGAAGATTTTGGGCTGGCCCGCTTTGACTACACCGTCTCCAGCAAAGATTCTTTGTTTGCAAACTACACCATGGACGATGGGCAAAGAAACACTCCGCGGACGAACGTGAATTTTATCCAAATAGAGCCGATACGCACGCAAACGCTGGGCTTGACGGAAACTCGGGTTTTTTCTGCCAGTGTCGTGAATTCCGCGACCCTGGGGTACGCTCGCACGTTTGCAACTCTGGTCAGGGCTCCCGCAGTGCCGATCCCCGAAAACCTGCTGTTTCTTCCCGGCGGAAATCCCGGCTCCATTGTCATCGGGGGTGGCGCGACTACCGTCGCCCCGGCCGCCGTCGCGCCGGCAGAGGGCATTAACCCTGTTCGCGGTATAAGAGAGTACTACACGTGGTCTGATGATCTTCACTTCACCAAAGGCAGGCACTCCTTCAGCACAGGCGCTTGGGTGCAGCGGATACACCAAAACGACGTGGGGGCGGCTCAGTTTTCAGCCGGAGGCGTCAGCTATCCGACCGTGCTGGCATTTCTCCAGGATGTCCCGAGCCAGTTTAACCTGAACCGGAATCCCATTGGGCTTGGCTACCGGTCGACCGAAGCCGCCTGGTATTTCCAGGATGAATTCAAGCTCGTGCGGGGTCTCACCGTTCGTCTGGGTTTACGGGACGAGATGACCGACGGGTGGAATGAAGTGGCGGGACGTTGTTCGAACTACGCGTTTGATGAAAACTTTGTGATCTCCACAAATCCAGTAATCGGCAAATCGTGTCTGACTCACAACAACGCTAAAGCGCTGTTGCAACCGCGCGTCGGCCTGGCCTGGGACCCGACCGGGACGGGAAGCTGGGCGGTGCGGGCCGGCTTTGGAATCCACAATGATCTCCAGGATAACCTCGGTAACCGGACCTACGCCAATCCACCGTTTAACGCGCGCGAGCAGTTGACGGGATCGTTGCTCTCCCTCATTCCGCTACAGAAGAACATAGCGCTCCCGCCCACTTGCGGCCCGACGCAACCTCAACCCTGCTCGATCTATGCTCCCGCCGGAGTCGATCCCAACCTGTTCACACCCACTTTCCAGCAATTGAACCTTACAGTGGAACGGGGGATCACGAAAGACCTCATGCTTCAGGTGGCGTATGTAGGCAGCCAGTCTTACCACACTCCGCTCGCTGTAAATGCCAATACGGCCCCGCCCTTGGTGTGCCAGAACCCGCAGGGATGCGACAGTGGCGGAACCACGCTGAACGGAACGGTGCCAAGGCCTCCCTATGCCAAGGTACCACAGGGCACGACGTACATGCCCCCGGGGACGCGCCCGAACTCCTACGTCGGCAACGGCGTGACATAGTTCGATCTGGGTACGAGCAGCTACCATTCGCTGAATGTCTCGCTGGTCAAGCGCACCACCCGCGGGCTTACTTTTAAAACGAATTACACTTATGCCAAAGTGATGGATTTGAATTCCGCCATCTTGGCTCCATCCGCCGGAAATGAACCACCGGATGTGTTTAGTCCCTATAATCTCAAGCTGAACCGGGGCGTCGCGTCTTACAGCCTCCAACACCAGTTCAACGGGAACTTCAGCTATCAGTTGCCGTTTGGGAACGGGCAGCGCTTCGGAAGTGGCGCCAGTGGGGTTGTGGACAGGCTGATCGGCGGCTGGCAATGGAATGGGATCGTCAACGCTCAGGGCGGGTTCCCCTTCACACCTCTGGCTGGCTCCAATATTTCTGGGACGGGCGACGCCAATCAATCTGACACACCTAACTGGAATCCGAACTTTAAGGGGCCGGTGATCTTAGGGAAACCGGATCAGTGGTTCGATCCGAACGCCTTCGTGATGCCGACCGCCGGGACCTTCGGTAACGTGGCGCGCGGATCGCTCCGTGGTCCAGGTCTTGTCTCGTTCGACACTTCGCTGTTCAAGAGGGTGAGAATCAGCGAGGAATTGAATTTGCAGTTCCGGGCCGAGGCTTTCAATGTTTTCAATCACGCCAATTTCTCCTACCCGAATCAGATCGTGTTCTCGGGGAACGGCTACAGCTCCTCGGCGGGGGTCATTTCAACGACGGCAACGACCTCGCGTCAAATCCAGTTCGCGTTGAAGCTCCAGTTTTAGTTTTGCTCTCCTCGCCGTTGACTGATTGCAAGTAGGGGCGGTCTTATTGACCGCCCCTACCTCGTTGAATCAGGCACCAATTGCCGACACGCCAAGGCTCTGCTCAATACCCGATTCACGGCTAATAATTCGATCCCTCGTTCTTTCAGCTAAAGCCAAAAGCCAGTTCTGCCGAAGTATCTATTAGCTGGCATCCAAGTCTAATAGGGGGAGTCCACATGAGAACCGCAAGCAGGGCCGAACATGATCTACAGTGTCTAGCCACGTTTGTACATGGCGCGTTGGCCGCGCTGCACGCACTCGGCGTCGGTTACAACTTCAGGCGCCGCAACTGGTTTGATGTCGCTGCCCATTCGGCGGCGATGGCGTATGACGTTTGGGCCACAGCCAAACACCTGGATGCTTGGGGACGTACCGCCGCCCACTCGCGCGTTGTCGCTATGAAGGAAATTCCAAGCCCATAAGGAACAGACGGGAATGGGCGATACGAATGTAAAGGTTCCGTCAATTGGGGCTCGCCCGATGCTACAGCCGCGAATGACACGGCTTCCAGAATGGTGTCTCCTGAAAACTTGATTGGACTTGCGCCGCACAATAACAAACCTGGAGAACTTCGCTCCGAGAGATGCATAGGAGAGAATGGAACACGATCGGCTCAGCACTAGGAGCCGAATCGATGAACTCTTGGAACTCGCTTCTGGTGCGGCTTCTGGAAGTGACCTCGCTCAGAACCAGCGTCAGATCTAGCAAACATTTTTGTTGACGACGCTCGGTGGTTCTGGCAAATTGCAC
>QHXC01000369.1 GCA_003222815.1 Acidobacteriota bacterium
GATTCTGTGCCGCGATGACCCCACGCCGCCGCCGATCGGATTCCGTCCACTTGTCCGATTCAACCAGGCCACGCCGGATCCACCAGGTGGCGAGTGCCGGGAGGATTCCGATGACGTACATCCAGCGCCACGATGAAGGTCCAAGGGCGCTGATGAAAAACCACACGGCTGACGCCGAGAAGAACCCTATGCCCAGTCCGCACTGCATCAGGCCGGCACCCTTACCGCGGTGCTCGTCAGGCCACAGCTCCGCCACCATTGAAGTACCTGTACCCCACTCAGCGCCGAGCGCGAGGCCAACGATGAAGCGCAGAGCCACGAATGACGTCAAGTCCCAGGCCAAAGCTGTGCACCCGGTGACTAACGAGTACGCCAGGATGGAATAGATCAACGTTCGCTTGCGACCGATGTAGTCGGCCAAAATCCCGCCGGCGATTCCACCGAGCCCCCACCCAAGCAGGGTGAGTGCAATCGTTAAACCTGCGTAAAACGGAATCGCCGGATGGCTCTCGACCGGCAAGAGCTGTTGAAAGGTGAGCCCGACCGTGAGTATCAGTGCGTACGTCTCGTATCCATCGAACAGCCAGCCGAGATTGGCCACGATCAACGCTTTCCATTGCCGCCGGTTAAGCACCCGGTACCAGAGCCCAGCCGGTCGAACGGCAACGGCTACGTCCTCGGTTGGAATGCTCACTTGGTTGACAAGGGCATCAGCGCCTGTGGTGGACCGATCAGCCTCGACCGGTCAGCCCCTGGTCTGGGCCGGAATTTCTGCGTGCGTCCGCCGGTAGCCTCCGCGATGTACAGGTTCCCTTCTGAATCGACCGAGAACTGATGCGGGTTCCAGATCCCGCCGGGAAACGTGCCCTGCGTGCCCCAGGATGTGAGCATCTTCCCATTGAGGTCGTACTTGAAGTTGTTGGGCAGCTTCTCCGGCAGCTTGATTTCACCGCGGTTGAGCAGAATCACCCGGTTCGGGCTTTCCGCGAAGACACCGCCCTGAGAGCCCAGCGCGTAGCCAGGACTGGCAAGCGGCTGCGGCCAGCCGGCCACAACCTCGTACCGACCGGTCTCGTCTTCACCACCCTTCTGCTGGAGCGGCGCAGGTCTCGATAATAGGCCACAGGCAAACACCGCGGCCACCGTGAGCGTCAGCTTACGCATAGCGAGCCTCCTCTTATTAGGATTAGGGACCGGCGTGAAGTCGATCACGCCGAAATCACTTACCTGTGTCGAGTAGGCTACCGCGTGGCCCGCCGTTCTTCCAGGAATTCAGGCAACTTCCAGTCAGCGGCCGAACACCCGAACGCCTTCAGCTGACGAAAGCGGATATTTGGAACTGTTAAGCCAAGCCCTTTATTGCTGCCGGGGCGCGTGGTATATTTCGCGCTCAGATAGAGGAAGCTCACCAATCAAAAGGAGAAAAGGACGATGGCTCATGTGGTTCGAGCATGGCGTGCCTCGCGAATGATTCGGTTCCTTGTCCTGATTACTGTACTTGGGACAACTACACGAGTGATTCTGTCGCGGGGTGCCGGTGCGGTTCAGAATGGGGCTGCTCGGCAGACGAAAATCATCGGAAGTGAACGCCTCGTTTCGGTAGAGCCGCTCACCGAAACGGACGGAGAGATATGCATTCCAGAGCCTGTTGGAGGTGATCGGGAGCAGATTGCTTCCTTACATCAGGAAAATTTGCTTTCCGCCGAGCGCCAAGCCGCTTCACCGCTGAGGATCTCATTGAGGCCCCAGCAATCCGGATCCGCCGGGGCGGCAGCGGCTTCCGTTCCACCGCGGCCAAGCGATGCCGTAAGGTCCGAGGTGACGAAAAGGAAACCCATCAGCACGGTCCGAGACCCTCGCAACGCCTTCGCTAGTCTGGTCGTGGATGCTGCCCGCAACGAAGTGATCTTCGCCGAAGAGAATAATTTCAGCGTTCTTGTTTACAATCGGCTGGAGAACACGCCTCCTCGAGCAGCGCTAAGCGAGCCCAAACGCATCATTCAGGGTGAGAACACCTATCTGGAATTCGCTTGCGGGGTCTATGTGGATCCGCCAACAGGCGATGTCTACGTCATTAATAATGATACGTTGAACTGGATGACGGTGTGGGACCGTAACGCCAAGGGTAACGTGAAGCCTACCAGGAAACTTCACACGCCCATGGCAACGTTTGGACTTGTAGCGGACGAAGACAATCAGGAACTCCTAATGACAGTCCAGGACGACCACGCCGTCGTGACCTTCAAGAAAAATGCAAAAGATCTGGACGGTCCGGTGCGGTTGCTGCAAGGACCAAAAACGCGGATGGCGGATCCGCATGGCATCGCGGTCGATCCAAAAACGGGCTTAATGTACGTCACCAATTGGGGAACCGTAAATGAGCGGCAGGCTGGCGGACCTCCACGATTTGGTCATGCCCTTTGGCCCATAGGCCGGAACAACAATATTCCGGGTACCGGGAGATTCGAACCTCCTTCCATTACCGTCTTTCGCAAGGATGCCAGCGGCGATGTAGCGCCCCTTCGTGTGATTCAAGGCCCGAAGACTGGATTGGACTGGCCGACGTCCATTGCCGTGCATCCGGATCGTGGGGAACTATTTGTTGCCAACGATACAGCCGATACCGTCACTGTTTACCGTACGACCGATAATGGCGACGTTGCTCCGATCCGCGTACTCAAAGGTCCTAAGAGCATGATCAAGAATCCTACGGGTGTGGCTCTTGATCTGGTCAACAACGAGCTGTGGGTCGCGAATTTCGGCAGCCACTCCGCCACGGTATTTCCCGTGGACGCGGCAGGCGATCCCAGCCCAAAGCGTGTTATTCGCAGCGGCCGACCCGAGGAAGGGGCGCCGATGCTCGGTAACCCGCACACGATGGCCTACGATTCGAAGCGAGACGAAATTCTCGTCTCAAACTGAGTGGCCCACCCGCAGATTGCGGCATTCGCCAGGTTGGCGAATGGTGGTGCAAAGCCGACGAGAGCTATTGCTGGTCAGAATACACTGTTTAGCCGAACGATTCACGACATGGCCTATGACAACGTGCACGACGAGATCCTCGTGCCGTCGTTCTATGCTTTTGCCATCCTGACATTCCGTGGGGACGCTAACGGCAACGTTGCACCTGTGCGTAAGATTTTTGGACCTCACACCAGACTCAAGAATCCTCAAGCTGTGGCCGTCGACGGCGTGCACGGCGAAATCTTTGTTCCTCAGGGCAACCAGGTCCTGGTCTTCCCTCGTGAAGCCGATGGAGATGTGGCGCCGATCCGAGTCGTAGAAGGACCCGATACCGGATTGGGTGCGGGTCGCGTGACGATAGATCCTGTCCACAATCTGATGATCACCGCCGCTGCCAGCGGTGAAGCAAGAGAAGGTGGAGGAGGAGGCGGCTTCGATGACGGCACGCGAGGAGGAGGCAGAGGTGGCGCACGCCGTATAGCCGCCATCCGGATCTTTGACAGAATGGCCAACGGGAATGCGAAGCCTCTCCGAGTCATTACTGGCAAGGCCGCACAAGACGCCTGGTTGATGACCACGTATCCCGAAAAGGGAGTTATTTTCGCAGTCGTTCGTCCTGGAAACACCGGCGGTTTGGAAGGCGACATCTCTGGACGATATCTCCTCGACGATTACGTTGGCGTTTGGAGCATCTTCGATGACGGAGACGTGCCGCCGCGTTTCACCATCGGGGGACCAGGCCAGCTTCTAAAAGATGCCCGCGGAATTGCCGTGGATCCCAAGAGCAAGGACGTCATGGTTTCCGATAAGACGCTCAATGCCGTGTTCAGATTCCATGTTCCGGAGGCGTTTTAATTGATGTTGCGCGCAAAGCTTTTTAGTCTGGAGTCCTTGGTACCGATCTGGTCTATTTTGCACACCAATAGAAGTCGGAGACGATCGAGGTGCCCGAGGTAAGAATCTGCTGTTTCAAGGTTCGTACATCGAGCAGCGCCAAGTGAACAACCCAAACATGGAGTTTGCCAAGCGGTTCGAGACGCCGTGGAGTCGACCAAACAATCTTGGAACCATCTGGGGACCATCTCGCACCATTCCCTCCACCAGCGTATCGCCAGTTCTTCCTCGTCCAATCGACAAGCCAATAATCGGAAAAATGCGAATCACTGGAGCCCGCTTCCGCCCCAACTAGAAGCGACTGACCATCGGGCGACCACACAATAGTCTCGGGGTAATTCCAATGTTCGCCCAATTCGGGCAAACGGATTGTCGCAAGGACACGGGCATCGGAGGCACGTATGACCTTCAGATCAGGGAAAAAGCAATCACGACATCCCCACGGATAGAGTGTTGGAACCGGCAGGGATGGGTTGCGATCCACATAAGCGAACATTGTTCCGTCGTCGGACGACGTCAAAAGCTTTCCGTGGTCGCCGACACTTTGTTCGGCTCTGGTTTTGTTTTCCGGGGAGGGGGTAACGGCACCGTCAGTACAACGTGCCTTGGCCTCTGGGGACGTCGTGCTTTGCAGATCGGGTGGCGTCATCTCCCGCCACTGTTCATGACTTGGGCCCACACGTTGATAGATACGGACCGAATAAACGATTTTGAAGGTCGATTGAATAGCGGAGACAGTCTCTGCGGTTAATGGTTTAGCTATTCCGAATAACCAATACAGCAGAAACAGATAGACCATAGTCTCTCCCTCGCCGGGAGTATGCGCCTGCGACAACAATGCGCGCGGGCATCGAGATCGTCAAGATCGTTTTGCACCGATTCCACTTGCATTTCTTCGCCTAAAGGAAGGTTGAACGTGTGCCACACCAGGGCGGTCGCTCACGCCTGAGAATCCCCGTGATTTCAGCGCTTAGTCCCCGGTAGCGGTTGGATCGTGGTCTTGACGAGAGCGCTGCTCGAGAAATCCGTCAGGTCGCCCGTTTTCTTGCCGGGCGCGGGAAGCAGGCGCGCGGCGAGTGGCTTGTTCCATCGATATGCGAGCCATGCGACGTCGCTCAGGATGCGCGCGATCTGATCTTCGGTCACGTCGCCGGGCAGCGGGACCGTATCGACACCGCCGGCGCAGACTGCGGAATATGCCAAAATCGAATCCAGCGTGAAGGTGCCTTCCGACCAGCGCTTCGCCAGTACGTTGTCTTCCATCACGGGAATCATGAGTCCGGAATAACCGGTGCGCTTTACAGGTGTGGATTGCACAGCCCGCGTGATGATCCCGGACGCGGTCTCCGTACCTACCGACCCGAAAGGACCGCCGATGAAGTACTCCATCGCGGTCGCGATCGAACGATCGCCGAGGGGCGCGGGAGTTGCGTCGATGCCTTCATACGTCCAGCCGGTCACTTTCGCAACCTGCGTCGCCACAGCCTCGATTTGCATGGTGTAATTGCTCAGCACTTCCGAGAGATGTTTTTCCGCTTCCACAGGATCCTGATATTGCCGGAAGACGTCGCCGACGACTTCCGCGCCTTCCACGGCGATCGCGAACGCATGTCCCTTGCCGAGGTGATACGAACCCGGATAGTACGGCCCATACGGCTTCATCATCGCAATTGCGCCAAAGTTGAAGTTGGCGTCGCCATGGGGCGTTCGCTCCGAAAGCTGCTTGATCACCTTGGCGGCTTGCCGCAGAGCCTTCCAGTGAATGCCTTGCTCGTCGGCGGTGATCAGGTTCGCGTTGACGCTGACCTTGCTGAGAATCTCAACGAGCAGCGCAACGGCGGCAGGATCGTCGTTGTCATGCACCATCGCGGCGCCGATATTGAGGCTGCTTCGCGCCTTTGTAGAAGCCTCGCGCACTTTACCCACGAACGCGACGGCGTC
The DNA here is from genome assembly GCA_003222815.1 of Acidobacteriota bacterium. GTDB lineage: Bacteria > Acidobacteriota > Terriglobia > 20CM-2-55-15 > 20CM-2-55-15 > 20CM-2-55-15. Next base: position 5,800 of record QHXC01000369.1, read on the forward strand.
ATCGGTCGTCATGCCCTTCGTGTATTGCGGGAACGGCTGCGTCGTGATCCGCCCTCCGGCGCCTTCAAAGCCCGCCTTGTTTAGAGCGTCCTTCGCTGCGGCAAGGAACTTTTGAGCGTCTTCGATCCGAGCAGCGTAGTTGCCGGAATCGATCTCGATAAATGCCGTGACGGCGCGAATCCGCGGACGCACTTCCGCAGCTGCAGAATGATGGACGTCCGCCACAAACGCCATGACGGCGGCGCAAATAACGAAGATGACTTTTCGCATGGCTGCCTTATACACCAGCGTTCCCCAAAAACAAAACTTGACTTTATGATTCGGCCCTCGCCGTCCGCGCGTTCGGTCGTGGAACGGATGGGGGCCCCGAAGTTTCGGGGCTCCATTTTTTCCGGCCTCTAACAGGATTTTTCTGAGTTGTTAGAAAACTGTTAGAAGACTGCACCAATCTTGGTGCAGTCTTGTCTGTAAGTTGTTATAACCCCGGAGGGAATCGAACCCCCGACCAACGGTTTAGGAATCGGGATTTCCTCTGGGGCGCTCATGCGGATTCAACGACTTGAATTGTTATCGGCACCTGTAAATCGGGCAATGTGTTCTCATTCGGCAGTTATTGGACAGTGAATTGGCCAGTGGAATTCGATTGGCCTCGAATCGAAGAGTCTCAGCGGCACTGAACTCTAAAGGTAGACGATTTTACGTCCACTGAGCTTTCACGCGTGCCGCGAGGTTACTAAACGCTAGCGACTTATGGTTACTAATCCCAATTTCCGGACGGTCGGCGACTTGCCAATTCGTAAATAGCAGGTCCGGGGTGAGTCTCCACGTCGTTTAGATTGGAGGTCTTTTCGCCAGCCGCCGCAAGCCACCCCGAAAAAGACCGTTCCCCGCCTCGATGCTGACGAGAAGCGACCCTGATGGGCCCGTCGATTCACGAGCTCGGTCACCGTGTGCCTGCAGCCGTGCTAAACTGGGCCAAAGTGGAGAATCGACGATGGAAAGGCAGGAGCGATGATTCCGAAACCGGATCTTCTAGTGTATTCGCCTACGAACGAACTCCAGGTCGTGGTCGAGGTGAAGACCAAGAGGGGGGCTTCCGACCAGTGGGCTTCCCATCTTCGGCGGAATTTGATCGCTCATTCGATCATGCCAAAGGCGAAGTTCTTCCTGCTGGCGCTTCCCGACCATCTCTGGCTTTGGCGTGATACCGAAACCCCAGAGGATGTACCTCCGGATTTCAAGGTTCCCACTCGGGATGTGCTACGACCATACTTGCGTCACTGGCCGAAGGATTTTCCGACAGAAAACACTTTTGAGCTCCTTGTGAAATCATGGCTTAGCGATCTCGCGCACTCGCATCTTTCGAAGGATGCTGTGCCCTCTGAGCTTCGGTGGCTCTTCGATTCTGGACTGTACGACAGCATCAGGTTTGGCAACGTGGAGCGCGAAACCTTTGCATGATCGTGTATGTCGAGTCGAACTTCGTCCTTGAACTTGCCTTCCTTCAAGAAGAGTCTGAAGACTGTAGCGAAATTCTACAACTGGCAGAAGCGCAGCGAATTGAGCTTGTCTTTCCGAGCTTCTGTGTCGGCGAACCTTACGAGACGCTTGTCCGCCGATCCAAAGACAGGGACGCCCTTCAGACCCGACTCTCGCGGGAGTTGGCGGATATTGGACGCTCAAAGCAGTATCAGGAGATCGTGGAAGGTTCAAGCGAAGTGATTGGATTACTCGGACGGAGCGCAGACGAGAGTGAAACTATCCGATTCGAGCGGATACCGGTGGTTCGCCACGAAGGTGCAGATCCTGTGCAAATCCGTGCCTTCCAATTCAAAGGCGAGCAGTTCTACCAAAACATCAACCGTGCCAGCCAACTCGCCAAATATTTGTTGCCACCGAACTCAACCGGTTCGTCTCGTGAGGGCACTCCGGATGTTAACGAGTTCTCAACACTCATTTGGGATTTGCGAATTGAATTCAATGACTTGATGGGGTACAGGAGGACCGCGCAGTACGAAGTTCGCGCCGACTACGGCATGGCCCGGGTCCGAGTCTTTCCCGCAAAGCAGATCTGACGTGCCTGGACTTATAGACGAAACATTGCCGACAGACTGGCGAGATCTTCAATCGGGGGTGTGCCGAATATTTCAAGACATCGGACTTACTGCGGAAGAGTCCAAAGCGCTGAAAACACCGCGCGGCACCGTTGAGGTGGATGTCTACGCCGTCGATGAGGCGAGTGTGGATCACATCTCGTACATTGTCGAGTGCAAGAGAGGTTTTGAGATTTCGGCTTACGAAATTGTGTTCACGCTTCGGAGCCACTGAACAAAAAACTTTCGCGTTGCGGAAAAGGTGTTGATGGCTGCAGGAACTTTTCGCGGATGTTTTAGAAGGCATGCACGCCTGCGGAAAGTTTTTTCGGACCGCGAAAATGTTTCGCAGGTCGGCAGGGACTTTTTTCGGAGGGCGCAAAAGGCATGCATGCCTGCGGAAACTTCTTTCGGAAGGCACTGTAGCACCTTTCCCGGCGAAAGCCGCGCACGGGAGTAATAGATGTGCTTTTTGGGACTGGGATGCTTAGGGAAGCATGTCCGCGACGATTACTCCCCACAAACAGCTAGCCTGTACTGTGAACTGAAGCGACGGCAGCGCCTGGCGAGCAGGCCCAAATTGTGCCCGCTTGCCGGCGCTCGCCGAGCGGAACCCTAGGTGGGGATGTCCTCGTACTATGCTCCGCATGATTGGCGGCAGGCGGCTACTGGTGGAGTTGCCAGACGCAGTGGGCGGAATCTTGATCTTCGAGCCGAAAAACGCGGGCACGCTGAAATTCGACTGACACGGACAGAGTGGATTGTCAGTATTTTTGTGGCACGCCGGATCCTTGCCCAATACGGCTCTTCGCCGCGGCCGGGGACTGGATCCATTTTACAAAAGCGTCCAAAACTTCGGGTTCAAATTGAGTTCCGCGGCAACGGACCAACTCCTCTAATGCTTCACCCTGACTTCGTGCCGTTCGATAGGGCCGATTCGTAGTCAGGGCATCATAGCTGTCGCTGACTGCAATGATTTTGGCTCCCAGAGGAATCTGTGCGCCCTTAAGCTTGCCGGGATACCCTCCGCCATCGATTCGTTCGTGGTGATGCAGCAACATGAGCGACACTTCCTCGAACTCCCTAACGCTCTTCAGCGCCATCCAGCCAAATTCCGGATGTTTCTTGATCAACTCAAATTCTTCATCAGTCAGTTTGCCCTGCTTCAACAGGACGTGATCCGGAACTCCGATTTTGCCAATGTCGTGGAGCAGACCGGCCATCACACTGTTGTTCGTATCCGAGTAACTCAGACCCAGGGTTACCGCAGTGCCACGATTGTACTCTGCCACGCGGTTGCTGTGACCGCCCGTATAGGAGTCGCGCAAATCGAGGAGCGACACGAGCGTGCAAGCCATCGAGAGCACTTGTTCACGTTGGTTTTCCTCAAAACTTGCAATTCGAAACGCGTAACTTGCTGCGGTACCCTGTGTCTTATTCATGTTGTTATTTCCCGATCCCGGATACGACGTCGATACGCCCTTCGCCGAGTTTCCCGACGTATTGCGGATTCTGAGCGTCGATGTTGACTGTTCCGCGGACCATCGCGTCGGTGATCCCGGTTACTTGCTTGGATCGCACGAGAGCGGCCTCACCTGCCACAATGGGTGCGGCAAACGATGTACCTGAAACGACCGCATAATAGCCGCCCGGGTAAGCCGAAATAATATTCACACCGGGAGCGGAGACTGATACGGACGAACCGTAATTGGAGAACGATCCTTTCTTGTCATTCATGTCCGTCGCTGCCACGGACAGAACCGACGAGTAGGAGGCAGGATACTGCGGCGTTGAAGTATTCGCGTTTCCGGCTGAGCCGGTCACGACGATGTTCGCCGCGATCGCCGCTGCGACGGCTTCCCGAACTGACCTCGAATTCGTCGAAATTCCGAAACTCATGTTGAGGACGTTCACCTGATTCTTTACAGCGTAACGGATAGCCTTCGTGATCGTAAAAATGTCCGCCTGACCATTGTCGTCGAACACGCGAAGAGGCATGATCATCGCTCTCGGCGCGACCGCAGCGATAAGACCCGCACACAGCGTGCCGTGTCCGTAGGCCGGATTGCTGGCGGTGACGATATTCAGAAGGGGCGCTCCATCAAGGAAGCTGCCTGACGACTGGTCCAGAAAACTACCGGAGGCCTGATCGAGGAAACTCCCCGACGACTGATCGAGGAAACTTCCCGACGATTGATCCATAAAACTGCCGGATGACTGATTCAAGGCGGCATAGGTCGAACCTTGCGCTGTGACAAAGTCGTAACCGCCGGTCAAATGACCTTGAAGGGCGGGATGTCCATAATCGACGGCACTGTTGATGTCGGCCACCACGACGCCATACCCATCGTAGTATTTCGAGGCCTGAACCGCGCGAATACGCGTCAATGCAGGCTGCAGGCGGTACCAGTCCGCCGCCGATTTCGACTGAACTAAGCCGAGCGTTCGGAGGGTTGGGCCGGAAAGGGTTGTATCCACCTCGATGTACTCAATTCCGAGCAGATTGAGAGTCAGCGTACCCAGCGAGGGAAGCTGTGAAACTTGCAGTAGGTATAAATTGGAGTCGGAGATCACATCGAGAACGGTGGCGTTCAACAGATTGAGTACAGGGCCGATTGGCGACGCCGTGTTCAGTTTGACGACAATTCTCTGTCCCGCCGCCTCTGCGTTAAAACTCGTTCCTCCGACGATAAAGACCAAGAGTGCGCACAAAATCGCGCGCTTAAAAACGGACATAACTATTCTCCTTATTAAACTGAAAATTGAACCATGTTCCCTGACGGAGGGAGTGTGATTAGAAAAAAGAACGGACCGCTCGGTACTGCTTTGAGCGTGAATTGGCCGAACTCGTTGCTGCGCGTGAGCAGCGCCGCGTGCCCGGGAACGCGCAATTGAATCTCGGCATCCGCGACGTCGATGTAACCCTTTGGTAGCAGTTGGGCCATAATCGTTTGGTTGGATTCCTTGCCGGAAACCTTCAAATGAACGTCGAAGGCATCGGTGCCAACGACCACCTGGCGCGCCTCTGTCATCGTGCCACGCAGGCCAGTTACCGCCAGCGGCTGAAGAAAGCTGTCAAACAGCACACACGCCTTCTGAAATCCTGAAAGTTGCTGCTCCGGTTTCTGATAAATCGCGATGCACTCGTTAAGCAATTCCGTAGGAGCATCCGTTAGATTCGATGGCGCGAGGCCGGAGAGGAACGTCCACCAGGATTCATGTTCCGCCGTGCAGCCCTCGCAATCCGTCAAATGCTGCTGGCACCGTTCACGCTCGGATTTGCGCACTTTTTGCTCTACCAAATCGATCATGACTGCTGGGTCCACATGTCTCATCGTTTTCCATCTCCTGCGTAAAGGTCGTGGCAGAAAGCCGAAAAATACAAAGCCGGATTAAAAGTGAAGCTGACGTGAAGAACGCCCGTGGATTTGGGCGTTTACGGTTTGCCGACCAGCATGAAGGGGGCCCAGAAAAACGGATGGGGGAAATCTTCCCGAATACGGATCGCCGCCCGCTGCAGCGCCACGGCTTTCGTTGCTCCTTCAAACCAGTAGCGGTAAAAGTGGCCCATTAGAGAAGCCGTTGACTCGTCGCTGATCGGCCACAGGCTCAAAAGCAGTGACCTGGCGCCGGCGTACAGAAATCCCCTCACGAGGCCCAAAAGATCGTCGCCACCGGCAACTTGCTGCATTCCCGAACTGCAGCCGCTTAATGTGATCAAATTCGCATTGCACGACATTCCATACAGGTCCAGCGCGCTGATCCATCCATCGCCAAGTTTGAAGGCAGAAAACATCGGATTGTCTTTGCGGAATACCGCGTGAGTTGCGATGTGAATGAAATCGGCCGAAGTGCTCTCTCTGCGGAAGGCTTTGCGAGTTGCGCGCCGCCCTTCCAGCCGCCGTGCGCTTGGGAACACGCTCGTGAGTTGATCGATCTCGTGGCGAATCTGAGGTGCATTGCGGTCGGGTACTCCGATCATGAGAGGCGTAGAGCCGCTGACCTCCGCTTTCTCCAGGCAGTACTTCAGAACCGAAGCACTTGGAGCATATGACATGTCATAAGCATCCACGAGGTATTGCTGGCCATCAAAGAATGCATGGAATGGCAGGTAATGAAGCACGCCATGAGGAACGACTATTAAATGCGGCGTATCGATTAAGTCGCGGATCGGCGCGACGAGGGCCTGATGGAGATCGTGCAACTGTTGTTGCATCGACGCCGCCAAGACCTGTTCGTGTCCTTTGACACACTCCGGGGACAATTGAAAACGTTCCAGTTGGAAGCGGACGCACTCCAGAAGATGATCCACGCGTTTCGCAGGACAGAGGCGGCGAACGATGTTCACATGACGCGAGTTGATCACGAACGCCACGATCTCCTGATGTATTGAAAAGTACTCCACGAGGGTCGTGTTCTCCGGCAGTGACTGCTGGATCGCTTGCAGCGAAGCCACAGACACCTTTTGAAGCGAAACGTACTCCGGATCAGCATCGGAGAGCTCACCAAGTATTCTCGAAAGCTCGTTCTCCTTCAGATCGACATCGATGCCCGGAGCGGCTTTGTTCACAAGCCGTGTGCCGGCAGTTGCCCGGACGTGACTGCTGTTCAGTTCTTCGTGCAGACGCCGGACGCGGTTGAGCAGCGACTTGTCCGCATGGCCGGAAATACCGGAAACCTGGCCGGAAAGAAGATCGATTAGACCGCGGGCCTTCGATCGTTCGCACCACGCAAACGCCTCAATAATGGAGTCCGACGATGGTTCTGGAGACTCCGCTTCACGCAGGGCAATGTTGGCGAGCGATTCGAAGACTGCGTGTTTTCCTTCGAGAAATGCCACCTTGAGGTCATCGCGTTCCAGATAACTTCGGCTCAATTCGATTTCGCGTGCGGCTTCTACATAAAGCTTCCTGGCCTCCTCGATCTCCGAGACCCGCTCCAACACTTCGGCGTTTGTTGCCAAGGTTCGGAAGAGCAGAAGCGGCATCTTGTGCGCGCGCGTAAGGCGTAACGCCTCCTCGGCGTATTGCCGGGCTGCGCTGTCGTGGTTCACTTCCATCGAAAGACGAGCGAGGAGAATCAGACAAAGCACGTGTTTGGAAGGAATGCCGGCGGCCGCGAATCGCTGCCGTGCGGATTCGGCCAACGACTGAGCTTCCCACAAACGGCGTAATGAAAAGTAGATCTCCGCGCGATACAGGTCCAGCATAGCGATCCAGTATTCATTACTCTCCTCTTCGAACACCAATTGCGCCTGCTTGAAGACAGCGTGTGCTTCCGTCAGTTCCGATTGGTGCGCCAACGCAATACCGAGGAAGACCGATGCCTTTGCCTGCTCATAGCGCATGCCAAGCTTCGTGAAGCTTTCCATGGCGCGCTGTGACAGCATCGCCGCGTCTGAGCAAACATTCAGGTGCAGGTAGATCTCCGCCTCATCAAGATCGCACAACGCCGCGTAGCGCAGACTCTGTTGCGTTATGAACTGTTGGCGCAGCCCCGCGAATTTTTTGAGGGCATCACTGAAACGTCCTCGCAAGAAGTGAAGGTAGGCGTGGTTGTATTTGGCCTGCGTCAGCATTTCAGGCACATCCATCTGACGGCTCAAACGCTCGGCAGCACAGTAGTGACGATCCGATTCGGCAAAACGATCGAGCGCCGACAGGCTGTTCGCCATGTTCAGCATCGATAGTGCGAGCGCCCGTTTGTCACCGTTCGCTTTAAAGACAACTTTCGCTTTTGCGTGGTATTCGACCGACCGGGCGTGGTCGTCAAGACGATGGTAAACGTTGCCAAGATTCGTATACAGTTTGGCGAGACCCCCCTCATCACCAGCAGCTAAAAACCACTTTTGAGCCAACTCCCCTGTCTGGATCGCTTCCGAATAACGAGCGCTCATCAGGAGGGCGCCAATCAATCCCAACCGCGTGCGAGCCGCGAGGTCCTCTTTGCTGTTAGTAGCGTCCAGGCTTTCCAGTGCAAGCTCATAGTGATGAATCGAATCTTCGTATTGCTCATTCCCGTTCAAGGCGTATGCCATCATGCGGTGGGCTTCGGCATGCAGCGCCGTATCCGTGGTTCCATATGCAATCGAAAGCGCCCTTTGGGCCAGCGATACGCTTTCACAAGACTTCTCGCCTCGAGGTTGTCCAGAGATCATGTGTGAAGAGCGGAGTTTGATCCACATTGACGCGAGCAGATCCCAGAGCTGCTGCGGATTGCTTTCGGATGCAACCGGCTCGACCTGCCCATTTTCTGTCAATTCCGAGGGTTTCAATGTCAGTACACTCATCGCGATTCCATCAATTTCCGCAGCTTCTGCAGACCGCGAGCGCGCGTGGGTCCAATACTGGAGACCGGTATGCCGAGACGTTCGGCGATTTCTGCATAACTTAGAGGTTCTTCACTGAAATAGAGGTAGACGATCAATTGTCTGGAGCGGTCCGGCAACTGATCCAGAGCCCGTTCCAATTCATGATGACGCTGCAAGGCTTCAACTTCTGGATCGCTATGAAACTCATCGTCGGCTAATTCCGTGGTCCTGGACCAGCGGCGAACCACGTCAACGCTCTTGCGGCGAGTAACCGTGATCAGCCATTTTGGAAGGCTCTGAGCGTCGCGGAGCTGAGGTAGCCGTTGATAGAGTTCAAGACAGACTTGTTGGAAAACGTCCGCGGAGTCTGCCGGTTCCGGACAAAGCACTCGCGCGGCCGAATAGATCAGCCGCTGATACTTCCGAATCAGTTCGCCCCATGCCACTTCATGTCCATCAAGGCAGGCTTCCACCAACTCCTGGTCTGTACTTGCGGTTCGTAAGATCATTTCGCCATCCCTGGCACTCGTATCGGCGCGGAAGCCTTCTAACTATAGGGGCGAGTGATGACGCACGAGCTGCAATGACTAAGCTGGAATCGGTATTGGACAGTAACCAGCCAGTGAAATCGACCGAATTCGACCTCGACGATACCACCCGACCCATTACCATTCAGTGAGATAGCTTAATAGCCCCGGAGGGAATCGAACCCCCGACCAACGGTTTAGGAAACCGCTGCTCTATCCTTCTGAGCTACGGGGCCACGGCCTTTGATTCTAGCAAGTTGCAAAAAAGAAGGGGGGCCGAAAATGGCCCCCTATCTAACAGCTATCTAGGTCCTCTTGGCGGTCAGAATGTTCACAAAATGGTCAAATTTCGCGAAGCCCAAGCAAACGCGGGCTAAAGCCCACGCCCCGTTCGTGGATTGAGGCACGCTCGTTACATCTAAAACTCTTATCTTCCGCAGCACGCTGGGTTACATGAAATAATTTTGTCGCGTGCCTGGGAAGCCCCCAATCGTAGTTGAAGATCAAAAGAGGTATTTCAACGCGAACTGCATGATCCTTGGGTCCTTTGCAGAAGTGACTTGGCCGAAAAGGCTGCTGCCGAGATTCGTTATCGGGTCATTCATGTGGAGCGAGTTCGTAAGGTTAAACGCTTCCGCTCGAAATTCCAGTCTCTTCGCTTCACGTAATTGGAACGTTCGCGAAAGGGCCGCATCAAACTGCCAAGTTGCAGGGCCAAGGATGCTACCCATACCTTCATTTGGAAATGTGCCCAGCGCGGGTAGCGCAAACGCCGCGCCGCTAAGGTAATTTTTAACGGATTTGTCGCCATAGGGGTTTGCCCGTAGTTGATTCACACGCTGGCCCGCCGTGAGAGCTTGAGAGATCATAGGGAGCAGACCGGTCAAGGATCGATCCTGCGTCGTCGTCACAGTCATAGAATCGCCAGATAGGATTTTGAAGATAGGCGACAACTGCCAGCCGGATCCCAACGCGCGCAACGCTGGATTTGCCAACTGGCGTGTTCGGGCCACGGCCGACAAATTGAAAACCTGCCGCCGGTCCGTAGACGCCACCGCACAATTGCCCCGGTCAAACCGCCGGTTGCCGGGATTCGAGTAGCCGACATCAGCGGTACCTTGAATGGCACTTAAGCCGCCGGGATCACTGATGCAATGCGACCAAGTGTAATTTCCGCCTAAGGTGATGCCATGTCCGGCTCGGCGCTCAACGGAAAGGATCAAGCCGTTATAGCTCGCCGTGGCCCCGGCCTCGACATGGTTAATCGGTCCAAAAAATTGTCCGGTTGCCGGATTCTCTTGGCTGAGCCTGCGGCGCTGGTTTGTATTTGCAGTGGTTGAGCACGTGGGGTAGCTGACTCCGGCGAGTGTGCACGGCTCCAATCCGAGGAAAACGGCCGGATTCGTCCCCTGTACGGCCCACATATGAACGGTGTTGTTTCCGAGATAGGTCCCCGATATGAGCCAACCCGTGCGGACTTGTTTTTGGAGACTCAGATTCCATTGGTAAACCTGCATGTTCGGAGTGTTGTAGTCCAGCGACGTCACGAGCGCATAAGCCGGCCATCGCGCATCGTTGTACTTAAGGTTTCGTCCGTAGGACAGAGGGAAGGGATCTCCCCCGGGCTCATTGGCCCATGGATCTTGGAAACTCACATTATTCCTAAGGAATGTCGGAAGGAACGGCGCGCCGTTACTGAAGCCCTGCAGATAAAGATTGGAGGGATAGTCATAAAACGATCCCACTGAAGCCCGGACGGACGTGTGGCCGTCGCCAGTCACATCCCACGCCACGCCCACACGCGGGGAAAAATTCTTCCACTTGTTGTACATGCCTTGATAGGCCGGAAACCCGGGATCACCCGTAAACAAGATGCCCGGTGGTGTGGCGGCAAACCGGTTGCTCTTGATGCCCTTTCTCAACGTATCAATGTCGAAGTGGAGGACCGTGTTATCGAGGTGGATCATCGGGAAGAATGGTTCCCAGCGCAGGCCATAATTCAAGGTCACCTTTCGGTTCAGCTTCCAAGTATCGGCAGCGTACAAGCCAAAGTACTTGGACCGCTTATTTTGATCGCCCGTAGTGCCATACCGAAATGTGTTCACAGCCCCGATAAGAAAATCTGACATTCCCAAGCCTGTCGTTTGGCCGCTAAAGGTTATCGTTGGAAACGCAGAAGCATTTGAATACGAATTCGTCCACCATGCCGAAAGTTGCGTGCCAAAAGTCAGTTGGTGGTTGCCGCGCACCACGCTCAGATCGTCAT
>QHXC01000095.1 GCA_003222815.1 Acidobacteriota bacterium
TTTTCGCCGGAACCAGGCCAGACCGCGGAAACGGATCACAAGACCAAGCAGGAGCTGTTTCAAACATCCGATCGATGCTTCGCCTGTCACAACAGTCTCTCCACGTCCGCCGGCGAGGACATCTCGATCGGATTCGCCTGGCGCCCGACCATGATGGCCAATTCGGCGCGGGATCCGTACTGGCAGGCGGGCGTGCGCCGTGAGTCCATCGATCATCCAGAGTCCAGGGCGGCGATCGAAGACGAATGCTCGAAATGCCACATGCCCATGGCTCGTTACCAATCCAAATTCGATGGGCACGAAGGCGAGGTTTTCTCGCATCTTTCGTTTGGCTCGGATGACCGGATGGATCGGCTCGCACAGGACGGCGTATCGTGTTCGCTTTGCCACCAGATCACCAAAGACAAGCTGGGAACACGGGAGAGCCTGGTTGGCGGATTCGTCGTCGATACGACTCGCAGCAAAGGCGAGCGCGAAGAATACGGTCCATTCAAAATAGAAGACGGCCAGAACCGCATCATGAGAACCTCCTCGGGAGGCTACCGTCCGACCGAAGGCGAACACGTCCGGCAGTCCGAGCTGTGCGCGACCTGTCACACCCTCATTACCGAAGCGCTGGGACCGGGAGGACAGAAGATCGGAGAGCTTCCCGAGCAGATGCCGTATCAGGAGTGGTATGCCAGCGACTTTCGTGAAAAGCAAAGCTGCCAGAGCTGTCACATGCCGGTGGTTCAGGAACCGACACGTGTGACGAACACGCTGGGCAAGCCTCGCGATGGCATGTCGCGGCACGTGTTCGTGGGTGGCAACTTCTTCATGCAAAGGGTGCTGAACCGGTATCGCGCCGACCTCGGTGTGTGGGCCCTGCCCGAAGAGTTCGAAGCGGCGGCAACTCGAACCACCGAGCACCTGAAATCGAAGACCGCGCTGATCTCGATCGATCGCGTCGATGTAAGCGGCGGCCGCCTGCAGGCCGAAATCTCGCTGGAGAATCTCAGCGGCCACAAGTTCCCGACCGCCTATCCGTCCCGGCGCGCCTGGCTGCATGTGACCATCAAGGACCGCAACAACGTGGTGTTTTTTGAATCGGGTGCCCTGAATCCGAACGGGTCCATTCAGGGTAACGATAACGATGCAGACCCGAATCGTTTTGAACCCCACTACACGGAGATCAACAACCCGGATCAAGTACAGATCTATGAAGACATCATGGTGGGCGCCAACAACATGCCGACCACCGGGCTGCTGACCGCGGTTCGCTTCATCAAGGACAACCGGCTGCTGCCAAAAGGCTTCGATAAGCGGACAGCGGAACAGATGATCGCTCCCCAGGGAGGCGCGATGAATGACGCCGATTTCATGGGCGGAGGCGACAAGATCCGCTATTCGGTTCCCTTGGGCAACGCCCAGGGACCCTACCAGGTAGAAGCCGAGTTTTGGTTCCAGCCGATATCGTATCGCTGGGCCAATAATCTCAAACCGTACAATGCCATGGAGCCGCAAAGGTTCACCGGTTACTACGACGCCATGTCGTCCGGCTCGGGCGTCATGCTGGTTCGCGCAACTGCGGCGAAATAAGAAAAAATGAACTTGGGCTAAAGCCCGCTACTACAGGTATGTTCAGATGTGCCGGCCGGGGGCTGTAGTCGCGGGCTTCAGCCCGCGTTCATTAATCTAGATATTTCACGAACACGACTTCGTTGTGAGCTTCGTTGTAGATTAATTCGTCGACAAGAGTGCGGGTCATGAGCAGGCCGAAGCCACCGGGCCGAAGGCCTTTCTCTTCGCGGACGCGCATGTGTCCGAACGGCTCATCGTCGGTATTGCTGATTGCGGCGTGGGCCAGTTTTTCCGGCGAGAATCCTGGACCGGGATCCGCGATGCGGTAAAGCACCATATGTTTGGTGCGCAAGCACGCGATTCTCACGTTGCGGTTAGGGTCCAACTGACCGCCCCACTCGACGGCGTTCATGAGCAGTTCGCGAAATGCTTGCCCGATGGAATCGCGAATATCGTTAGGTAGATCGGCGTCGAGTTTTTCAAGGAAGCTCTGAATCCTTTCCGCTGTTTCCAGATCGCAAGGCACGAGCAGCTCCAGCCATTCGGGGCGGGCTGAAACGACCTCGATGGGCCGCGTAATCGTGGGTGCTGCCAGGACGTGCGCTACCAATTCAACAATCTTCTTTGGCGGCGTGGGCTTCACGATGTATTGGTACGCCCGCTCACGAATGGCCTGTAAAACAGTACTCGACGTGTCGTCGGCGGTCACGACGATCACTTTTGGGGGCAAATCGAGCTTCTGAATTTGCGCGAGAACCTCAAGTCCGCTAATGCGGGGCAACCCAAGGTCGAGAATGACCAGGTCGAATTGCTGAGCCTGGATTTGCGCAAGCGCAGCGACTCCGTCACCAGCTTCCACCGCTGAAAATCCGGCGGACTCCAAAAGTGTCTTCAGTGCGTAACAGAGCGCACGGTCATCTTCGACAACCAAGACGCGCTTCTTCACAGGATTTGTGGAACTCATGTTGGAAAAGTATCCTACGCCCGGCTGGACTCAGCGTCAATCATGCCTGCGCATCTCCCGCTCGCGAATCGTGGTGAAGATCACAGGTGTGACGATGAGAACGTGAATTAGCGAGCTCACCATCCCTCCCAGAACCGGCGTGGCCAGTGGTTTCATGACTTCTGCGCCCGTTCGTGTTGACCACATGATTGGCAAAAGGCCGGCCACAACGGTTGCCACCGTCATCACCTTAGGCCGAAGCCGGAGCAATGCTCCGTCCATGACGGCCTCGTGCAGCGCTTCGATCGTGAGCTTGCCGGTTGCGGCGATTTTCCGCCGAACGGCCTCTTCAAGGTAAATGACCATCACGATGCCGGTCTGAACGGCCGTGCCGAATAACGCAATAAATCCGACCCAGACAGCGACCGAGAAGTTGTATCCGAGAAATTTCAGCAGAAAGATGCCACCGGTCAAAGCGAACGGCACGGCTAGCACGACATGTAAGGCTTCTTTGGCGGACCGATAGGTCATGTAAAGCAGCACAAAAATGATGACGAGCACGATGGGTATGACGATTTGCAGCCGCTGCTTGGCCCGGATCTGGTTTTCATACTGGCCGCTCCACTCGACGTAATAGCCGGGCGGCATGGCCACACGCTGTGCGACAACACGCTTGGCCTCTTCGACGAATCCTCCGACATCACGGCCGCGCACATTCATCAGCACCGTTCCCCGGAGCAATCCGTTTGGCGCCGCAACGATGACGTTCCTTAGCCCTTCGATATCTTCGCGAAAATCTCGCGCGTACCGCACACGCACGGGAAAACGCTGCCGGCCTTCGATCGTGAATGTCAGATTCTTTCCGCCGATAGCGGATTCGATCACATCCTGTGCATCTCCGACATTGATGCCGTACCGCGCCGCAGCCGTGCGATTAACGCGGATTTCCAAATATGGAGCACCCGTGATCTTTTCTGCATAGAGATCGACCGCTCCTGGAACATCGTGCAGCACACGCTCGATTTCGGCAGACTTCTTTTCTATGGTCGGCAGGTCGGCCCCGAACACCTTGACGCCCACCTGAGTGCGAATCCCGGTGGATAGCATGTCAATTCGATTCCGAATCGGCTGAGTCCAGATGTTCGTGACACCGGGCATGCGCAGCCTGGCGTCGAGCCGCTGCATGATATCGTCTTTCATCAAGCCCGGCGCCCACTGGTCCTTGGGTTTAAACGTGACAATTGTCTCGCTCATGTTAATCGGCGCCGGATCTGTTGAAGTTTCGGCACGGCCGATTTTTCCGACCACATTTTCCACAGCGGGATCCTGGGCAATGATCCGGTCCTGCTCGCGCATGATCTCCGCGGCTTTCGTCAGGGAAATGCTGGGGTCCGTTATGGGCATCCACATCGCAGTCTCTTCATCCAGGGGCGGCATGAATTCCGATCCAATCGTGCTTGCCAGAAACAACGCAAAAGCAAAGAACATCATTGCTGAAACCAGTGTCACGCCGCGATGTCTCAGTGCGAAACGAAGACTCGGCGCATAGGTCGCCCGCAAGAACCGCATAACGGGATTGTCTTCCTCACGATGGAGCCGGCCGCGGACGAGGAACGTACATAAGACCGGAACCAGCGTTACAGCGATAATCGTGGATCCAATCATTCCAAATGTCTTGGTGAAGGCCAGCGGATGAAATAGCTTCCCTTCCATTCCGGTCAGTGCAAAGACGGGCACAAACGCCAGAATGATAATCGTCATCGCAAAGAATATCGGCCGGCCGACAAGGCGTGCCGCGTTGAGCGTGATCTCCGCAATTTTCGATCGATATTCACCATGCTCTGCGGCATGGTTTTCGGCGTGACGAATGACGTTTTCGGCCATGACGATTCCCGCATCCACCAGCACCCCGATCGCGATCGCGATGCCGCCCAGCGACATGATGTTGGACGAGATGCCGAAGTAGTGCATGAAGAGAAACGATGTGAGAACGGCCAGCGGCAGGGGTACCGTGACAATGAGGATGCTGCGGAAGTGCCAGAGAAAGATGACGTGAGCCAGCGTCACGAGAATGATTTCCTCAATCAGAGCGGATCTCAGCGTGTCTACGGCATGCCGAATAAGCGAGCTGCGGTCATAGAAAGGAATGATGCGAACGCCGCGAGGCAAACCAGGCTCCATTGCCTGAATCTTCGCCTTGACGGCATCGATCACATCGAGCGCATTGGCGCCGTACCGAATAACCACCACGCCGCCGACGGCGTCCGTTCCGCCTTTGTCGAGCAGGCCTCGCCGGAATTCCGGCCCAAGCTGAACGGCCGCGACGTTTCGTATGTATACCGGCGTTCCATTCATGGATGTGAGAACGATGTCTTCGATATCCTTCACCGACTCGATCAATCCAAGTCCTCGAACGACATACTCCATGTTGGTCGCTTCGATGACCTTCGCGCCGACATTGTTATTGCTGCGCTCGACGGCTTCGAATACCGTCCGGACCGGAATGTTGAAGGCGCGCAACTTCACCGGGTCGACGTCGATTTGATATTGCCGGACGAACCCGCCGATGCTCGCGACCTCCGCAACACCCCCAACGGAGTTGAGCTGATATCGAATAAACCAATCCTGAAGCGACCGAAGCGTGCCTGGATCGTAGGGACCGTCAACCGTGTACCAGAAGACCTGGCCAACGCCGGTGGCGTCCGGTCCGAGCGTGGGCACAACACCCGCGGGAAGAAAGCTGGACGCCAGGTTCAACCGTTCGAGCACGCGCGTCCGCGCGAAATACACGTCGACCTCGTCTTCGAAGATGATATTGATCATCGAGAACCCGAAGAATACAATGACCTGGTTTTCGCTCAGATCCGGTATCGCATCAATAGGCGTCTTGAGAAGCGCCCAATACCCCCAGCCTGCAAGCAGCGCGTAGCCAAGCAGAATCAAGAAACGATTCTTCAATGAAAATTCAATCAGGCGATTGATCATGCGCTACCTCACTGGGCATTAAAGCGGGTTCGGTAAACAGCCAGCAGTTGTCCACCGCGGCGGGCCTCAACCGTGACATTCCAGGGACCCGCCATCGCGATCGAGCCACGACCCAGGTATTCCGAACCGTTCCACGCCAGGTTGATCGAGGATCGCATTTCACCCATGCCCATCGCCGGCATGGCCGGCATCACAAGAGTGACCTGCACCTGAGCATCAGAGACGGGTTTACGGTCGGGATCGGTGACGGTTACGCGGAATACCCCGTCCGATCCAACTTTTGGCGCAGACGGTTCCTGTCGAAGCGTGACGGCGTACTTCGCGCCAGCCGGCTGTGCCGGAGCTGTTTCTGTGCCGAAGGCCTTCGATCCGCCGAAGAGTCCCGTGATGTTGCCTGCCAGACGGGTCTGAGAGTCGATCATGAAGTTCCCATGCGTAACGACACGCTCGCCGGCCTCAATCCCCTTCGTTACGGCGTAGTACTCATCGCCGGCGGCCAGAGCCTCAATGGAACGTTTTTCAAAGACGTTTTCCCTGGCCACGTAAACGACCTTCTCTTTTCCTGCGTCGATCACCGCCGGCCGGGGAACGGCAATCACATTGATTCCGATCGGAGTTTCAAAGGAGACCTGCACGAACATTCCAGGCCGCAAGCGCATCTGCCGATTGGAAACCTGAATCCGAGCCGACATCGTTCGAGTTTGCGCATCAACGGCGGGCAGGAGAAAACTGATGGTTCCCCGCAATGCCGCGCCTGCCAGCGCTTGTGAAGTAATCGTTGCATCTTGTCCCGTGCGGACGAGCGGAATGTCGGATTCAAAGATATCCGCCTGAACCCAGACCGTACTGAGGTCCGTTACGGTATACAGAACGTCGCCTTCTTTGACGTACTGTCCCTCAGTGACATTCCGCCTGGAGACAACGCCGGACACCGGTGAATAGGTCGTGATGTGTATCGTGTCCCCGGACGCGGTGGCCCAATTATCGATCTGCTGCGCCGTCAGTCCCCAGAGTTCCAAACGCCGGCGGCTGGCGCGCACCAGCTCGTCCGCTCCCGTGATTGCTTGCGGTTCTTGGCTGGCGCTGAGACGTTGCCGATTCTCGAGCGCCAGCGTGTATTCCTCCATACCGGAAACGACCTCAGGGCTATAGATCAGCGCCACCGGCTGTCCGCGATTCACGTTTTCACCCGTCACATTCAGAAACAATTTGTCGATACGACCGTTGATCCTGGCGCTGATCGCGCTGATGCCGGTCTCCGGTTCAGCAACCCTGCCGGGCGCGATGATTTCTCTTCGAATCGTTTGGCGTTTCACTTGCACGGTCTCGACGCCAATCGATCTCTGTTCTTCCTCTGTGAGCTCAACCGATGATGCAGAGTCCGCAGCCGGCGCCGTGTCCTCAGCCGGTGCCGCCGCCGGCGATGCAGGTTCAGAAGCAACCGGGCGCGAACCGGCCCAGGACGGAAGGTACTGGCGGAAGTTGTAGCCCAACACGGCGATGGTCACACCCAGGAGAGTTCCCGTGCCAAGCCAGACTTTCTCACTTCGTCTCATGGCTTGCCTCCAATCCGCCCTGCACTTCACGAGGAAGCGCAGCCCCGATGGCCCTTTCAAGGTCGGCGATACGGCTGTCGAACTCGGCCAGCGCGCGGAAGTAGGAATACTCCACGTCGAGAACCGTGTTCTGACTGTCGATCAAGTTCAGGAAGTCCGTCTGGTCTGTCTGGTACGCTGCGGAAGTCGCCCGCAACGTGGCCTGGGCTTGAGGGCGCAGAGTGTCACGATAAAGTTCAACAAGCCGGCTCGCTGAATTCGCTCGAATGAGCGCTTCCTGGATTTCCTGGAAGACGAATGCCTTCTGGGACTCCAACGTGGCCCGCTGCAGACCGACATTGGACTGAGCTTCACGAATGTCAGACTCATGTTTCGACCGATTGAGCCACGGTAAGTTGAAGGACAGCTCGGCCATGTATCCATTGCGGTTCATGGATCCGGATGGCATCAGCATGTATCCCGCGCCGACCGTCACATCCGGTTTGTAGTTCTTCTCTGCCAGGCGAACCTTTGTTTCCGACTCGCGAATCGCGGCGCGAATGGCCTGCAGTTCCGGCCGATTGTCGAGAGCGGTCTGCTCCAGGTTGGCGATCGCCGGCAGCTCGGCCGGAGTCCGATGCTGGCCGCTGACCTCGAGCGGGGCTGCAGGATCGCGGCCGATCAACGTGTTCAAACGCGCCCGCACAAGGTCTCCGTCCTGAAGAAACATCAGAAGATGATCCGCCAGCTTTGTCAGAGCTACTTGCGCCTTCAGCACATCCTGCTGCGGCACGCGGCCGACCGTATATTTGATGCGGGCGGAAGCCACGGCCTGGCGCGCGAGTGCGATTTGCTCGTCGTGCAATCGCAGCTCGTCCTCGTTGCGGAGAAGCTCGTAAAACGCGGCGCGCACCTTCCCCGCGATTTCGAGTCTCTTGGATTCCAGCTCAGCTTCGGCGATCTCGACGGTCTGATTCGCCAGCTCATAACGCAGCTCGCGTTTGCCTGAGGCAGGGAACGTCTGGCTGAGCATGAACATGTGCTGAGTCTGATTGACGTCCCAGGGACGCACGAGAGGTGTACTCCACCCACGATACATAAACGACGGGTCGTCTACGGCTCCCGCAGGAGTGACGCCAGCCTTTGCCAAAGCGACGCGTTCTTCCATGACTCGAATTTCGGGGTTTCTTTCGAATGCCGAAGCTTCAATTTCTGCCAAAGACATCGACTGCACATCCGATCGGTGGCGGTGCTCCTGAATGAGAACTCGATCGCTGAGCGGCTCGAGTGACTGAATGAATAACAAAAACAAAAAGAATCGCATTTTGGGTCTCCGTTGGGAAATTTGCTTTAGGGAACGCGGGCACAAAGCCCGCGGCTATGGCAGAGAAAACGGATCAAATGCGAAGAGCTAAGGAAGGCACTGGTAGATCGTGCGGTGGCGCGTGAATTTCTCGATCGAAGATGCCGGGCATATCTGGAGAGGTTTGCAAGCCCGGCTGCTCGAACGTGGCCGCGGTTGCGACGATTTCAAACTGCGGAAGCATTCGGCGCACTGTTTTGGCCGCCGTTGCGATCTCGGTGCGAACAGTGCGTGCACAGCATTCATGCAATTGCATGTTCGCTTCGCCGCACTCATTTGCCATCTGCTTGCAGCACTCGCTTTCGCTTTCCGTGAGGATTGTATGAGGCAGGAAGCAGGCAAGCTGCGGCGTCATTGCCCAAAGCAGGGTGCAGGTCCCAGCCAGGATTCGTAACGACCGTGGCATGTGAGAAGTATACATCTATGACACGTTATTGATAAGGTATGCATAGAGGAGAACCCATGATTCAAAAGCAATCTACTCGATTTCTTATCATGGCGGTAACGATACTCTGCTTCCTCCTGCCGCTGGCATATGGGCAACAAGGCGGAAAGAGCGCAAAGAAAGAGTACGCGTTCCGCGGCAAGGTCGAGAAAGTGGACGCCGACGCAAAAAAGCTAACGGTGAATAATGAGAATGTCCCGGGTTGGATGAATTCGATGACGATGAGTTACGCCGTCGATAAGGAAGATGTTCTGAAGCGCGTAAAAGCAGGCGACCAGATTACCGCAAAGGTTTACGAAGGCGATTTTAAGACGTTGTATGAGGTCCAGGTCGTCCCTCCCTCGGGCGATAAGAAAGCGGCGCCTAAGAAATGAATATATTCCCCTCCTCGAGAACCGGGAGGGGAATACGCGTTCGTCATCCCCACAGAATACTTCTCATCGAAAACGATCCGTCAAATCCCTCGATGGGAAAGCTCAGTGTATCGCTCGATTCCGCCACAGCGGCCGTGTAAATAATCGGCATGAAATGCTCCGGCGTGGGATGCGCCAGACGTGCATCTTCGGATCCGGGCCACAGATCGAGCAGGCGTTTGTCGTCATGCGATTCGACGGATTCTTTCACCGCCTTGTCAAAGCGCACAGCCCAGGCGGGTGCGGAGTCGCCGCCATGCATCAAGTCCCTGAGGTTGTGCGTCACGTTACCGCTTCCCATGATAAGCACACCATCATCGCGCAGGACAGCAAGTGTTTTTGCCAGATCGAAGTGTTCAGGCGTCGTTAGATTCCCGTTGATGCTCAACTGAATCACCGGAATATCGGCATTCGGATACATCCACCGCAGCACGCTCCAGGCGCCATGATCCAGTCCCCAATCCGTGCGGAGGTCGGACCTGTTTTCTCCAATGAGATGCCGAACCTTCCGGGCAAGATCAACATTGCCGGGAGCTGGATATCGAACCTCGTAAAGTTCTCTTGGGAATCCGTAGAAATCGTGAATGGTTTCCGGATTGGTGTTGCCTGTGATGAAGGTACCTCTGGTGAACCAGTGGGCAGAGACCATCAGAATGGCTCGTGGCCGCGGCACAAGGCCGGACAATGAGCGGAACGCGCGGCTCCACTCATTATCCTGGATAGCATAGAGCGGCGATCCGTGCCCGACGAACAAAACCGGCATTCGCATCGCCA
>QHXC01000096.1 GCA_003222815.1 Acidobacteriota bacterium
AAGAGCTTGAAAAGAGTCCAAAATAATTCGTTGACAAGGTTTACCCCCCTCTTTAAATTAACTGCATTGGAGCTTTGGACCTCGTTTCGACGAGGTTTTTCGATCCTTTTTCTCTTTACAACTACTGCTCACCCGCCGAGGGTGAGCATTTTTTTGCCGGCGTAGCTCAGTTGGTAGAGCAGCTGATTCGTAATCAGCAGGTCAGCGGTTCAAGTCCGCTCGCCGGCTCTTGATCTAGACCCGGTGCTTCAGCCCTCGAAAGATTTTTGTTCGGCACGCCTCGCGCCCGCCGGATATCTTGTGCGTTGATGTTGTTGATGCGATCTATGCAGCGTTTGCTGTTCAGCTGGAGCTTTGGCGCGGTTTCAATATTCGCATCTTCCTCCGCGTACGCCCAAACAGCCTCTTTAATAGGAACAATCACGGATCCTGCTGGGGCGGACCTTCCCGGTGTGACAGTAACGATTACCGAAGTTCAAACGAGCGCTTCGCGAATGTTCTCCACCGACGAGCGAGGTAACTATCGTGTTTCGTTTTTACTGCCCGGACGGTATCGGATAGAAGCGGCTCTGCCGCGATTCAAGACCGCCGTTCGAGAAAATGTAGTGTTAAGCGTCGATGACCGTCTCCGGATCGACTTCACGTTACAGTTCGGTGAAGGTGCGGAAAAGCTCATGATCACGGCGAGCACGCCACTCGTGCAATCCGAAAGGTCGTCGGTCGGAACTGTCATCGATAATCAAAAAGTTGTTGAACTTCCATTAAACGGTCGGGAATTTCGGGCTCTTGCTCAACTCGTGCCGGGTTCCCTTTCCCCCGCTCCGGGATCGGCTTTGAGTTTCCGCGAAGGCTTCAATGTCGTAGGTTCCCGAGAAACCGCGAATAACAATCTACTCGACGGCATCGATAATAACGATCCCGCTATCAACAATTTCACATTGCAACCTATTCTTGATTCCATCCAAGAATTCAAGATCTTGGCCAATGCCTCTGCTCCGGCTTACGGGCGAGGGAGTGGCGCGCAGGTAATCGTGAGTACCAAATCCGGAACCAACGATCTGCACGCCTCGGCGTGGGAATTTCTACGAAACGACAAGCTCGATGCGCGTGATTTTTTCAATAAAGAAGAATCCGCGGCAAAACCGCCATTTCATCGTAATCAATTCGGCGCAACAGCAGGCGGGTCTCTGGTGCGCAATCTGCCCGTTTTCAGGGCGTGTGGAGTTTGCGCGCTTCGATAACTATTTTGGTGAGCCGATTGGAGAGCCGGTCGAGGCGACGGCGAGAGGCACCGTCTGGTAGTGCGCGGCGGAACATCTCGAGTACGTGTTGGGCAGCGAGCAAAGAATCGATCAGCCCATCGAGACCTGGTCGAAGTGGGGCAGACGGCACGCTCGGCTGCGGAACAAGATGTCGAGGTTTTGAACGAGCCAGCTCAAATTCGCGCTGGAGATCATGTAGGGTCACATCGAGATATTGCATCGTCATCTCAGGAGAGGTGTGACCGAGTAATTTCATCAGGGCGGGAAAGGTGACGCCGGCGCGAAGCATTTCCGTGGCATAGGTATGCCTTAGTTGATGCGGGACGATGCGGGTGGAAAGGCCGAGCGAATGGCAGACCTGATGTAAGTAATCACGAAAGTGACGAAGGAGCGTGTCTCTGGCGCTCGGACAGGCCAGGAGCTGTCCATCGGCAGGCAGCGGATCAAGGAAACGAAAGAATCGGAGGCGTTGGACAAGTTCACACACAAAGGAGTCCACGGGGACCATGCGCTCGGTTTTGAGCTTGCCGAGTGGCACGTGAATCGCCCATTGATCGGGCCCGGTGGAGCGAAGGCAGTCGCAGGACAAATCGGCGCACTCACCGATGCGCATGCCAGTGTGGCGAATCAACAGAAAGACATTGCCCCCCAGATCGTTGCGGCGGAGGAATTCCTGCTGCAGGAGTTGGTCCTGCTCTGCCGTGAGTGGGCGTGGAAGTCTTTGCGGGAGGCGCGGAATATCCTCGCGGCGGATGAGATGAGCGAGTTCGGGAAGCTGTTGGGTCCACGCCAATTCGTTCAAGATGGGGCGCAGAGCGATAAGCCGGAGGATATACGATGCGGTCGCGAGCGGGGGCACTTGCGAGTGCAGGCGGGACATCCAGCCGAGGATGTGGGGCTCCCGGCGCAGTTGGTCGAGGCGATTCACCTCAGGATGGTTGGCGCCGAGATAGCTGAGGAAGTTGCGCGCAGCGCCATGGTAGTAACGAATGGTTTCGGGGCTGAGCGCAGCGCTGAAAGAATCGACAGCGCGGGCGAAGAGAGGAGCCAAAGGATGTTGGAGCGGGGGGCGGCGCGCGCTGTTCATGAGGAGGTCCTCGGAAGGGGACGGATATGCTGCGCGACGGCGCGTGCATACTGAAGGTAGACGTCTTGTGGGGTGACCTGCACATAGCGCAACGTAGTTTGGATGTCGGCGTGACCCATCAGCTGCATGAGCGCGGGCAGGCTCATGCCGGCGCGGATCATGTCGGAGGCAAAGGTGTGTCGAAACCGATGAGGATTGGCCAGCGGGACGCTGGTGGTCTGGCGATGGTAGCGAAATAAGGACCGTAATCCTGCGGGGGTCATGCGTGTTCCGCGCGCCGGGCCTTTCAGCACGACGAACAGCGCGGCGGAGCAGGGATTGGGCCGTTCCAGTCGCAGGTAGTGTTCGAGCAGTTGCACGGTTTCAGGCGCCAGTGGGAGGAGACGGAATTTGTTGCCTTTGCCATGAACGCGAAGCTGCGCTTCAGAAAGCAACACGTCATCCCGATTCAAAGCCAATACTTCGGCCGACCGGAGCCCATGCAGGAGCATCAAGCCCACGATGGCCAAGTCGCGTGAGGTGCGGAAACTGGACCAGAAGCGCGCCACCTCATCCACCGAGAGCGGCACAATGTTGTGTTTGGGCACCTTCACGCGCAGCCGGCTCATCACCACCCGCGGCCGGGAAAGGCCCATCGGCCTTCGTCGCAAGAACGGTTGATGAAAGCCGCGGGCAATTTGGCAGGGAGCATTGGGGAACTCGTTGCGGAGGGCGCGATCGGCGACGACGACGCGGTCATTGATGGTGGAAGGGGAAGGCCGCGGTTGTTGACTGGATTGGAAGCGCACATAATCCAGGAGCGTGGACTCGGTAAGATCGCCTTCTACAATGTCGCCGGTGTGATGAAGACTCTCCCACCAGCGAACAAAGTGCAGCAGGTTGTGGGCGTAAGTGCGTAAGGTGGTGTTCGCCAGGCGGCGGACGTATTCGCGGTCTAGGTAACGATTGATCCAGCCGACCGCCCGGCCGGTGGTTTGCTCGACGACACGAAGGGGGCTATGTGCGTTGTGAGCAGTCTGCTGGTAGAGCACACAGAACTTCATGGCAGAGCAGCCTCCAGTAGAGATTGGAACTGTCCTCGATTACCGCCCTGGACGAAGAACGAGTTCGGATCGTGGCCATCGGGCAGGAGCACGTGGCGAGTGGGGATACCTTGAGCCCGGAGACGAAGTGCGAGTCGCTGCGAGGCTTGTTGTCCACTGCCGTTGGCGTCGACATCGAAGGTGAGGTAAACGGTGCGCGGGCCGTCGCACAACTGTTGAAACTGGCAGGCGTTCAGATGCGTGCCCAAGGAGCAGGTGACGTGGCGAAAACCCGCCTGCCACAACACCGCATAATCGAACAGCCCCTCGACGAGAATGACCTCGGGGCATTGTTGAACTTGGTCCCAGGCATACAAGCCACCCTTGGAGCCGTGGAGGAATCGATGGGCGAAGGCGGCAGTGATGCTTCGACCGTAGAGATTGATGACGCGCCCGCCCTGGCAACAGGGGAAGACCACTCGCTGGTAGAAGGCATCGCGGCCCTGCGCATTGAGCAAGCCCAGACGCCGTAGCAGATCGAAAGAATAACCTTGAGCGGTGAGATGCCGGCGCAAGCTCCCGCCGGGGGCGTAGCCAATCCGCAGTTCTTGGATCGTGGCGAGATTGTGTAGTCCGCGTTGCTGGAGATAGTCGCGTGCCTCGGGGTAGCGATCGAGTTGGTTTTGATAGAAAGTGGCGGCTTGCTCTAGCACGGTGGCAGCGTCGGCGGCAGGAGCACTTAGCTGTTCGAGGTAAGCGAAGCTTTCGCGAAAGGACAGATGGCGTGACAACTGGACAAAGCGCAGCAGATCGCCGCCCTGGCCACAGCCGTGACAGTAGAAGAGATTTTTGCGGGCGTTGACATAGAACGAGGGCCGGGTTTCCTCGTGCAGAGGACAGAGGCCGACGAACTCGGAGCCGTAGCCGGCAGGCCGGCCGGTCCATTTCTGCTGCCGCAAGTAGTCGAGCAGCGGCAAGCGCTGTTTGAGTTTTTCAACATCCTCGCCCACGGCGTTGTTTTGCCTCCGGAGGCGAACGTTAGAAGAAGGCCGCCAGCATTCCCAGGCAACGATGGTGGGCGCCGTGAAAATTTCTCAGCGACGTAGGGGCCAGAGAATTTGCAGAACTGGAGTCACCCAAGACGAAGGCCCCGCTTCGTGATCAGCCGGATCCCGACGCGCTAGCCAGTGAACGACGCGAGCAAGCGTCTGGCGGAGAAAAGAAAGCCCTGGCTGGGAACGGTCCAGGCCACTCGACCAACGGCGAAGCGTGGAGGAATCGGGCACGCGGTCTGGGTCTTTGAGTGTCGGCGTGGCCTGTTCCCAGGAATAGTGCTCCTCAAAGCGCCGCCGCAATGCCTGGCAACGAGCCAGTAAACTGTAGTGGGTGTAAGGCAACGAAAGCCACGGCAGGAAGGTAAAGGTCTTCCCGCAACCGGAACAGCGGCCGCGGCGAATATCAATCCAATCGTGATGCTCGTCGTGTGCCTGCTTGCGGCGCTGTCCATGGCCGACGATCGAATCCTGCTCACAAACGGGGCATTGCCGCAGAATGGTTTTGGCACAGCTGGCCCAATCGGTTTCCAGCTTGTGCGACGGGACCGAAAGTGGGATAAAGAGAATCGTACCCTATTGGAGCTCTGCCCCGGTATCGACCCGCCAAGATCTGAGCCGGAAGCGGAGCTCCTCCCCTCCTGAATAGAAAACCCAACTGGAAGAGAATAGAGCTTCTCGGCTACGACCTTTATAGGTGTGATTCAAAGGATTGGCCGGTAATAACCGACTTCACGGCAGCAACCGTGCCGGTGCGAGATCCCGAGCGTGGACAAGCGGCTTTTCCAGGCAATATCATTCTGCCAAGCCGCATAGATCCGATCGCGCGGAAGATACTTGATCGCGGTTCTTTTCCGCCGCCAAGCGCGGGACTGGCACCGCCTAATAATTTTTCCCCAGTGAATTCGCTGCCCGAGGATGTCAACCAATACAGCGTGCGCATCGACCACCGCTTCAGTGGAACCAACAGCTTGTT
>QHXC01000097.1 GCA_003222815.1 Acidobacteriota bacterium
ACTATTGTAGTCGTCTTGGTGGCATTCGGAAGTGCCTATGGTGAAGACCTTTGCGATGTGGCACGGCAACCGACACGTTGGAAAGATAAGGATGTTTCGGTCATGGTACGTTTAGTCCTCAACTACCATGATGCGACTCTCATTCCGATAACTGAACCGCTGAATTATCGGGGTAAGTGTGTGGTATATCCGATATTTCCCGGCACGCCGGCATTCCTTACGCGCGGACTTACCCACCCCGGAGGGGCACCTGGTCAGCTGATCAGCCGCACCTTGGAAGCTTACAAGAGAGCAGAGGACCCTGAGCAGTGGTGTTTCTCAGTCACAGGGACATTGAAAATTGCGGAAAACTACCGGTACGCTTCTGGAAAAGGCAATGGGTACGGGTATACAGGCTATTATCCGTTTGCGTTGCTGCTGCAAGCGTTCAGAAGAGTCTCCTGCGGCGTTCAAGAATGATCTTCCCTACAATTACGGCACTGGCACCACCAACACGGGCCGCGTGCTGTCGCGTACCGATGCGATCCAGCCCGAACACAGTGTCAACTATTCTCTCCATCTATCGCCTCAACCAAGCCGTTGCGCAGGACGCCCACGCCCAGGGCTGCGTTTGCCTGCGCCCGGTCACTTCTTCGAAGATGGTTCGAATCCATTCGCCCCGATTAGATAAACCAATCAGTCAGGCGCGTCAATGTGGCCCGCCTTTTTTTTCATGTCCACACGAGTCCACGCCTTTGAGGGCGTTCCTGAGTACGCTCAACCATAGCCGGCGCGAGGACCATTGCAGGAGTCTTTGACTGCGGGATGTCCCCGGGATATGGTCGCCAGACATCTCAGGGCCGGGGCATGGGATCCACGAGGGATGCTGCATTGTCTCTGGTCTACGAGCCAAGGGGGGCCAGGATGGGCACGAACGATGTCTAAACAGGAATCGGCAAGAAATTCACTTTCAATCGGTACCCTTCAGAATTCATCAGCGGCCGGACAAGGAAAACCGACAGATGTCGATTTGCAAAGGCTGGCAGCCATGGCAAGGCACGCCTATGAGCAAAGGCATCTGAAGAATTGCCTCGCCATCACGAAAGCTTTGCTGCTAGTCGACTCGGAGCATGCAGAAGCACGCGCGCTACAGTCATTAATTCAATCGGACATACGCCAGGACCTGGACAACGCCCGTACGCTCCTCGACGATGCTCGCCACAAAGGCAACCATGTACAGTACGAAAAAGCTGCACAGATCGTACTTTCGCGAGTCTTCAATGTGGATCCCGCGAACGAGGAGGCAAGCGCTCTCCTTTCGAGAATCAAGACTCCCCTGACGGAAATCATGTCGGCACCGGCCATTTCGAGCTTCAAGCCGATCGTCGTGTCAGAAACTGCAGTGGTTGTTCCGCTTCCGCTCGCTCCCGCGGCTGCCTCTGCAACGGAAACGTCCACAGAACCGGCAGTACTCCCAGAGACTCCACTAGCTGGTTCCCCCGCACCTACTACCCTGGCTCCGTTCAGGACGGAGGCGCACACAAGTCCAACGGTCTTGCCAGAGCCTTCAAGTGATCCGTGGGCCCTGGCCTTTTCTGGGGCTTCTGTGGAAACGGAAGCTCCGGTAGAGACAGAACGGCCGCCACAAACCCCCATTGCTTTTGAAGACGTTCGGGCGGGAACTGAAAAACGATACCGGATACGGCTGGCCGTTTCGCGTTCCGCAATTCCAATTGTTCTTGGCGTTTTGGCCGTCATTGCGGGCATGCTACTACGTTCGAGACAGCCGAATGTGCCGGTCGTTCAGCAAAGTGTTAAAACTGCGGTTAGTTCCACTGCTACTCGCCATGTGGATGATGAGTTCAGTAAGGACGTAGCCGCAGCTCCCGCTAACGACAACTACAGTGAGTTCACACCGGCGAGCGCTTTGCCGGCCGCGCCGAAACTGCCAGTGGCCGCAAGCGCATTCATACCAAGAGCTGACATCAGTTCAGTTCCTATAACTACTCCACCGTTGACTACTCCACCGTCCGCAGGTGTTCCCCCCAAACCGAGTCCGGTTCCAAAGCGTCCTGCCACGGTGGTTGCCGCAATTAAAACAGGATCGCTTGCCGTCAGCTCCCCGACGGCGACGGACATATACAGCGGGGATAAATATCTGGGTTCGACGCCAATCACGCTCGAGCTGTCAGCGGGCACTCACATGTTGGAATATCGTCATCTGGATCAGCGGAAGTCGGTGACCCATGTGGTCAAGGCCAGTGAGGCGACGACGACGATGGTCACCTTTGAAGTAACGGTCCAAATTAATGCGCGCCCCTGGGCCCAGGTCTTCGTTGAAGGAGGTCAGAGGCGATCATTGGGGCAGACGCCGCTGAGTAACGTTCAAGTTCCAATTGGAAGCGTACTGATTTTTGAAAATCCGAATTTTCCAGGGAAGAACTATCGGATCACCGGAAAGGAAACCGCGATTCAGGTAGTTTTCCCGTAGAGGTTCCTGATGCTCCGACATGTCTGTGCCTTGTTATTAGTTTTTTCCGTTAGTGCAGTAGCGCAGCCCATACCTCCGGATGAAATCGACGATGCATTGTCGCATGCCGAAGCGCTGTATTACGAAGCCAAGTTCAACGAATCGATCCAGTTGCTGTTGCGGGTCGACGATCTGCTTCAAGCGAAACCCGGCCGGCTGCAGGAGAAAACCAACGTCAAACTGCAGTTGGCGCTTGCTCATATCGGATTGAATCAGAACACCGAAGCCAGGTCGTTTTTGCGCGAGCTCTACGCCTTGAACGGAGATTATCGCCTCGATCCTCAGCAGTTCTCCCCAAAGGTCATGACGCTGGCTGACGACGCCAAAACAGAACTGCGGGATGTCCGCTGTCAAACCGCTCGCGACGATGCGCAGAAGCAGTTACAGTCCAGGAATGCTAGCGCTCTGCTGGAGCTTCTGGGGTCGATGAAGTCGCAATGCCCGGGACTTGAGACAATCGAACCTGATGCGGCGGACCTCCTCTACAAAACGGGCATTGAATCCTACAAGCACGGCGAATTCCTCGACGCTTTGCAAAAATTCCGTGCGGCCGCGAAACTCTCTCCTGAACACGAGCTGGCCTTGCAATACATTGAACTCACGCAGAGCAAACTTCAACTCGCCGCCGATCGGCTGCTTCTCGATTGGCGCAAGAATTTCGATGCACATGAATTCGCGCTGGCCGCCGTCGATTATCGTCAACTGAGTTCCTCCAGTGACGCGAACACGCCGCCGATGCTGAACCAGATGCGAGCGGAATACCGGAAAACCCTGTCCGCGCTTGTGGAATCGTGGAATCGCGCGTGTGCGAGCAGTGATGCAGCAACGATGGAAGCGCTTCGCAAGCAAATTTCAGAACTGCTTCCGGAACAATCTATAGGTGAAGACCTCCTCGGGCAAATGACAACTTGCACGAGCAGCAACATCAGCATCCCTGACAGCACTCGTACGACGGAAAGAGAATGCATGCAGATGGGGGCCCAGCTTGCGTTGACTCGATTGAAGATCCGAGTGAATCCTTTCATCCCCCCGGCCCTGCAAGACTTCCTCCGGCACGCTTCGGTCACAGTGCGTGTAAAAGCCAGAATCGATGAAAAGGGCGATGTCACCGTGAGCAGTACGCAAGGCAATAATCCTGCATTTAACGATGCCGTCCGTGTTGCCGTTGAACATTGGAAGTTCCTGCCAACGGTCGACCAGAATGGACCCCGCTGTGTCGAGACGGAATTCCCGATCCTCATCAATTCCAACCCTTCAAAGTAATCTGATTGGGTTCTTATGGGGATACCCAAAGGTGCCTACTTCCGAACTGTAGCACTAAGGTGTCTGTCCTCTAATCCCCTCAGGACAGCTATAATGGTCTTCATGCGGCGGCCCACAATTTCAATAATCGTCTTACAGGTTGCCTTGCTCGTGTGCTTCTTCACAAAGGAAGCAACGACACAAGGGATTCGTCCTCTTCCAGGTATGCCTCCGGTTCTCGATCCCAACGACATCTATGCGGCGGACCGGCCCGGAAACCTGACTCCGACTGTGCGAAACTTTCCAAATCGAGTGTACGTTCCCAACACCGAAAGCAACACCGTCACCGTAATCGATCCCGCGAGCTACAAAGTCATCGAAACACTTCGCGTGGGGCGGCTTCCCCAGCATGTAACCCCTTCCTATGATCTGACGACGCTGTGGGTACTCAATGACAAGGGCAACAGCCTGACGGAGATCAATCCAGCGACAGGGCAGAAAGGGAAAACCGTACACGTCGAGGATCCTTACAACATGTACTACACGCCCGATGGTAAATACGCCATCGTCGTCGCAGAGGAAAGGCAACGCCTCATGTTCCGCGATCCACATACCATGCAGGTCAAGAACTCGCTGTGGGTTCCCTGCAAGGGCGTTGACCACATGGACTTCGCCGCGGATGGGCGATACCTGATCGCGAGTTGCGAGTTCGGCGGGGCGGTCATAAAGGTGGATGTGGAATCGCAGAAATTAGTGGGAACGGTCGAGCTAGGTCCTGGACTGATGCCCCAGGACGTGAAGCTTTCGCCTGACGGGCGCGTGTTTTATGTCGCCGATATGAAATCGGATGGCGTTCATTTGATTGATGGCGACCATCTGGCGAAGATTGGTTTCCTGCCGACAGGGAAAGGCGCACACGGACTGTATGTCAGCCGTGATTCCAAAGTGTTGTATGTATCGAACCGCGAAGAAGGCAGCATTTCGTTGATTGACTTCGCCTCGCGAAAAGTAGTCAAGAAGTGGATGCTATATGCGATCGACACACGCGACGGCCACCTGATTGCCCGCATCCCGGTGGGTCACGGACCGCATGGCCTATGCGTGTACCCGCAGCCGGGCCGTTATTCTCTCGGACACACGGGCATTTTCCGATGAGGCATCAGTTGGACATTCGAATAATCTGCTCATAACTCTGGATGTGACCTTGATTGAAAGCCTTGATGAGGTCCTGCATCGGACAGACCAGCGACAAGAAATTTCCCCTTCTCAGTACCTTGAATGATTGCGTTCCGTTCTCGTAGGCAAAATGTGAACTGCGGATGAAGGCGCTCGAAGAGTCCATCGGAAATGTTGCGACATTCTGGTAGAAACGCCGCCAGTCGTCGCCTTGCTGAAAAAGGTATTGTTCGACATTCGAAGTATAAAACGCCGTAACGGTCGTACCGTGATCTTTGAGGTATTGCGCAATCTTACGCAGAGCCTTTGTTCCGGCGAAATCGCCGACTAACGGCACAATGAGATTTTTTCGCTCCATCTGGCGGACGAACTGAAAATTCTCTTCCGTGGCCAGATAGCTCCGCGCCTGTCCCTGATCGTCCGCAGCGGTCATTAAATCCGCATAGCTCGCCCCCCTGAACCCGCCGAAGCCGCCCCCAGAATAATTCAGGCCAATTCCCGCATTGAAGATCGTCCTGTAAATGTAATCAATCGATGTTTGGTCCTCACCGTTGAGTTGGAACCGGTGATCCTTCATGAGTCGATCCTTGATGGCTTGCAAGTTCCTACTGAACGACTGGACGTTAGGTTCCGCTGTTCTGTACGCCTGAAACAACGCTCTCGCAGTGGATTTGTCGTTCAGACCGCCGGGCGCATTTCGCGAGAACAACCGCGAAATGAAGTCCGCCCGGTCTGAGGACATTTCAAAGAGTGCCTTGTATATCAAGTGTTCCAGCATGTTCTCGCGCCGGATATCGGTAACGAAGGCGATTTTCGGCTGGACTGCGGCGATATACGTGAGGTTTTGCTCGGGTCCCACACCCAGGTATGCACCACCCGGTTTCGTCATTTCTTTCAGAGCGGGAATGACAGACTGAAATTCGAGTTCATTCGACATGAATTCGAAACGAAACGAGCCACCTTCCTCGGAAAAATCCGATACCATTCGCCAAAACGCATCATCGCTGATCTCGCGGGGAAGAGTGTCGGCGGCTATAAACGACGACGTGCGGAGTAGCAGCACGCTCAACAGACTGATCAGCCCAAAGCTAACGCCAAGAACAGTGCGACGATTGAGCCTCCACATGATTCCACCTCCAATGCTAAGGCCGGTTGTCACCACGATCCTTCGGCGCCAATATGCATGTAATTATTTGGAAGGTCAACAACCTCGTGAAGAGAACCGGCGGTCACAGAAGGTCAAACTGTAGGCGCGCCTATGAAGATGTGAATTAATTGTGATAAGGCGTTATTCCCCTCCTTGCACCGCCGCCTTGCCATGTCCTACATCTTTTGCTGGACACGGGGCATTGAAAACAACTGAAGGGAAAGCCGAAGTCCCCTCCTTGGACAAGGAGGGGTGGCTGCGCCCATTAAGAAAATGCCGCGAAGCC
>QHXC01000098.1 GCA_003222815.1 Acidobacteriota bacterium
AAGTTCTGCAACGAACCGCGTGTGCAGCGCGTGGCCGGCGCGATTCGCAATCAACCTGCCCAGCACCGGCTGGCCAATGAGCGCGAAGTCGCCGAGCAAGTCGAGGGCCTTGTGCCGGACAAACTCGTCCCGAAAACGGAGGGACGTGTCGTTGAGCATCCCGTTCTCAGTGAGAACGATCGCGTTCTCCAGCGAGCCGCCGCGAATCAGACCGTTAGCCTGCAGCTTTTCCACTTCGTCGTAGAAACCGAATGTTCTGGCAGGTGCGATGAACTCCGCATAGTTGGTCCCCAAAAGCTCAACGTCGATGCTTTGTTTTCCGATCAGCGCGTGCGGGAAATCGATATCGTATTTCACGCTGAAGGAATCCGATGGGTAGATGCCCAGCGTCTTCTCCCCGTCTTTGAGAACAAACTCTTTTGTAACTCGGATGCATTGGCGCGGCCGGCTTTGCCGCACGACCCCAACGTGGGCAATAGCCTCGGTGTACGGCAGCGCGCTCCCATCCAGGATCGGAACCTCGAAGTTGTCGAGCTCGATGTAAGCGTTATCGATGCCGATCCCGTAAAGCGCCGAGAGCAGGTGCTCGACTGTGGAGATCCATACGCCTCGGCTCATGAGCGTCGTTGCGTATGCAACGCGAGCGACCGACGCCACGTCTGCTCGAAGCTCGAAATTGTCCAGATCGACTCGGCGGAAAATGATGCCCTTTCCTGCCGGAGCGGGAAGGATGCGCACCGTAGCGAGCTCACCCGTATGAAGGCCGATTCCCTTGAATTCAACCGAGCTCGCAATGGTTCGCTCGTGCATCAGCGTCCGCCCCTGCAATTCGCTCACCGAATTTCGTTACGTGAATGATCAATAACATACAAACCCAACATGGCCGAAACCGTGTACATTTGTCCACAGGTGTTGTAAACGAGAAACACTCTAGTCCCCCGCGATTCCAATGTCGCAAATGCTGAAACGTCCTCTCTTTTTGATCATCGACGGCATGTCGCAAGCCTATCGCGCCTATTTCGCCATTCGTGATCTGGCCAATACCCAGGGACTGCCGACCAATGCGACCTATGGGTTTGCCATCATGTTGAAACGGGTGATCGAGAAGTATCCTCCGGATTACATCTGCGTTGCCTTTGACAGCTCGGAACGCACCGCTCGGCACACGCAATACGACCTCTATAAAGCGACCCGTAAGAAGATGCCGCTGGATCTGGCTCAGCAAATCCCATATATCCGGAGATTCTGCCGGGCAATGCGGATTCCGGTGCTGGAGGCGCCCGGCCACGAAGCGGACGACATCATTGGAACCATTTCCACTCAGGCAGTGAATGCCGGACTGTATCCGTTGGTCGTGACGCTGGACAAGGATCTGTATCAACTGGTCGACACCATTCTGATCTTGAACACATCGAAAGACGACATGATTGTGGACCGCGAGAAGGTGCGCGAACTTTTCGGCGTTGGGCCTGAGCAGATTCCCGATTTATTGGGTCTTTGGGGTGACAGTTCGGACAACATCCCTGGTGCGCCCGGCATCGGCGAAAAGGGCGCTCGTGATCTGATCCAGAAGTTTGGCTCGATTGAGTCGCTCCTGGATCGAGCCCAAGAGATCCAAAATGCGAAGCACCGGACGTCTGTCTCGCAGAACCAGCAGCAGATACTCCTGAGTAAGCAGTTGGTGACGATCGACACTAAAGTGCCGCTGCGAGCTGAATGGACGGACTTCAAAGTCCAGCCGCCCGATCGCGCCACCCTGATGCCTCTGCTGAAGGAATTGGAGTTCACGGGTTTGATCAAAGAGTATCTGCCGCCTGAAGCCGGTCCTGTCGTCGAGGTCCTCCGGACGGAAACTCTCCCGGATATTCATGACCGCGTCGTTTTTGACGTGCAAACGGATCGCGTTTCGCTTTGGACCGGCGAGAAGACAGTTGCCAGTGTTCCTCTGGATGAACGCGTGGCTCGAATACTCTCGGCTCCGGACATTCATAAGATCACGTACGATCTCAAAGAGGCCATTCTGAAACTGCGCCGCCGTGGCATCGAATTGGCTCCACCTTACGATGATCCGCTTCTGATGGCATACCTGCTGTTTCCGAATCGAACAAAGTACGAACTGCGGGATGTCGTCTTCGATTTAATGGGCCAGACAGTGGAACCAGAAGAGGAGCGTACTCCCTGGATCGACCGTGTCCTCAAGGATCTCGCCCCCAAAGTGCAGCAGGACGTCGACCGTCCATATCGGGAGATCGAGTTGCCTTTGTCTGCCGTGCTTGTGGAAATGGAATTGGCTGGATTGCGTATTGATGTGGGTGTGCTCGAAAGGATGTCGCATGAGATGGGGGCTCAGCTGGACGAACTGACCCAGCGGATCTGCGAGATCGCGGATTGCGAGTTCAACATCAACTCGCCTCGTCAGCTTGGCGAAATCCTTTTCGATAAGCTCAACCTGCCGCGTCCACGCAAACTTCGCAAATCGGGCCAGTATTCGACAGCCGTCGAGATCCTTGAGGAACTGGCAGAGAAGCACGAATTGCCGCGCCTGGTGCTGGAATACCGGCAGCTTGCAAAATTCAAGTCGACTTATGTGGATGTTATTCCCAAGCTTCTGGATTCGAAAACCGGGCGTCTGCACACGTCGTTTCATCAGGCTGCCGCGTCGACGGGACGGCTCTCGAGCAGCAATCCCAACCTTCAAAATATTCCCGTCCGCGCGGATCTCGGCCGGAAGATTCGCGGTGCGTTCATTCCGGAAGAAGGCTGGTGGTTTATTTCAGCGGATTATTCTCAGGTGGAACTGCGTATTTTGGCTCATCTGTCCGGTGATGAACGTTTGGCGGAGGCGTTCTCAGCCGGGGAAGATGTCCATCGCCGGACAGCAGCTGCAGTGCTGGGGTTGCCGATGGATGCCGTCACTCCCGGGCAGCGGGAGCGCGCCAAGGCCGTGAACTTCGGAATCGTTTACGGGCAGACGCCATTCGGCTTGGCTCAACAGCTCGGAATCAGCCCGGAGGAGGCGGCGGATTTCATCTCGCGCTACTTCGAGCGTTATCAGGGCGTACAGCGATACATCGAAAATTGTTTGAGTCAGGCCCGCGATACCGGCGTTACGCGAACGTTATTTGGCCGGATCCGGCAACATCCTGAAATCAACTCCCGTAACGGCATGCGCCGCAGCATGGCCGAGCGCACCGCGATCAATTCCCCGATTCAAGGAACCGCCGCGGATATCATCAAGATCGCAATGATCCGAATCGACGCCGACCTTCGCCGTCAGAAGCTCCGCACGCGCATGGTCCTTCAGGTGCACGATGAATTGATCTTCGAGGTGCCCGAAGATGAACTTTGGGTTCGCGACTCCATCCGGCATTTGATGCAGAACGTTGTGCAGTTGAACGTCCCTCTTACAGTGGATGTCAAACAAGGGAAGACATGGGAACAGCTCGGCTGAGGGGCTCAACAACGTTTGTTGATCGTGAGCTTCAGGAGTTCCCCCATGTATCCCGGCGCGAGCGACTCGAGTCGGTTCAAACTGCCGGCCGTGCCCGCTCGCAATTCGAGTCCTGTGAGCCGATGCTTCGCCTGAGCAGCGAGCGCCCAGGCGTGGGCCACATCGCGGCGCGCGAAACGTATGTAGGCGAGACAGAAATCCGCGATCGAAGTCCAGTACCGACTGGCTTCCTGCTCGAACATCTGTCTTGAGCTTTGGCCGGCGCTTTCGGCTTCCTCGAGCCTGTCGAGCAGACAAAGACCTATCGCGGAGAAGGCAAGTGCCTTTGCATGCTCATATCGCATTGCCCTCTTGGAGAACCCTTCAACTGCTTGTCTGGCATGACTGAGCGCTTCGACGGGTTGGAGCTGGTGCAGATAGATTTCAGAAACGTCCAGATCACAGAGGCTCATGTGATACTGGCTTCCGCTTCTGCTGAAGCGTTCGCGGACGGCCCTGAATGAATTGAGAGCTTCGGAGCTACGTCCCTGCAGAAACATCAAGTACGACTTGTTGTAGCAGGCCTGCATAAATAGTTCTTGCATTGCAAGGCTTGTGCTCAGCTCCTCGCACATGTTGTACATCTTTTCAGCTTCAAGAAGCTGATCTGCCGATGAAAGGCAGTTTGCAAGGTTCAAGTACGTCATTGCAAGACCCTGCCAATCCTGCAACTGCTCGAACAGCGCCCGTGCTTTCCTGTGATATTGGAGCGCAATGTCGTGTTGGTCTCGCCTGTAATAGAGGTTGCCGAGATTCCCGTAGACTTTCGCCAGGCCCGATTGATGGTCGTTTGCCTGAAACCATCGCTCGGC
The DNA here is from genome assembly GCA_003222815.1 of Acidobacteriota bacterium. Classification (GTDB taxonomy): domain Bacteria; phylum Acidobacteriota; class Terriglobia; order 20CM-2-55-15; family 20CM-2-55-15; genus 20CM-2-55-15. Next base: position 4,303 of record QHXC01000098.1, read on the forward strand.
GATCATCGCGTTACTGAGCGCTTCCTTGTAATTTCCCGCCATGTACAGTGCGGCCGTAAAACCGAGACGGCTGCGCGACGCCCGCTCGGCGGCGCCTACACTTTCAAAAAGGGTAACGGCCTTCCGATAATACTCGAGCGATTCTTCGTATTGCTCGCCGGCATTGAGCGTGTGGGCCACCAATCGAGACGCTTCCGCCAGTAGACCTCTATTGTTGCTCTGGGAAGCCAGCTTGAATGCTGCCATGGACCGCGCGATAGCTCCATCCGAGTGAGAGGTTCGGGGTTGCCCCGAGTACAGCTTCTGCCCACGAATGCTTCGCCAGACGTCTGCGATTTCTGTTTGCAGACGACTCCCATCCTTCGAGTCCGCATAAGTTTGGATGCACTCGTCGAATCTGCTCATGGATGTATTGATCGGCAGGAGGTCCATCGGACTTTACCGGACGGCGCCTAAAGTTTTTCCACTGGTCACCCAACTCAGCGCCGGACCCAATGGGTACACCGTCATCGTTGAGCTTCAGCCAAACGCCAGATCTCAGACAGTTGCCGCGGCGTTCGGAGGCACAGTCGTTGACTCCATAGAAGGTACATCCGTTTATCTTTTGAGGGTCCCCGCACTTCCGGTGCTTCGGTCGAACCCCGCACTCGGTGTGCAGTCTGTCGAGTCGAATAATGTCGTCAGGCTCCGGCCGCGATTTGGCGCGCTTGGTGTCCTGAACACGCCGTCTTCGGGTCCAGCAGAGTGGTACGCCGGACAGCCCGCAATGTAGCTGATCCGTGCGGATCAGGCCATGGCCTACTCTAAAGGCAGAGGTGTTGTCGTTGCAGACCTCAACTCGAGAGTGGACTACGCGCACCAGGCATTGATCGGCCATCTTACCGGCGGATACGATTTCGTTTCGGGAAGGACTTCTAACGGCAATACGCTCGATCAATCTTCAGCAGGTTTTCTGGACCAGTCGTCGGCCGGGTTCCTGGATCAGTCTTCGGCCGGATTCCTGGATCAATCGTCGGCCGGGTTTTTGGATCAATCGACAGCCAGTTTTCTGGACCAGTCGTCGGCTGGATTCCTGGATCAATCGACCGCAAGTTTTCTGGACAGCTCGAATCCTGCCAGCGGACACGGCACGTTCTGCGCCGCTCTTATCGCAGCGGTTGCGCCTGAAAGCATGATCATGCCATTGCGCGTATTCGACGATGCGGGCTATGCCGATACTTTCTCGATTGCCAAAGCTACACGTTATGCGGTACGGAATGGCGCCCAGGTGATCAACATGAGTTTTGGAATGACTTCCGCCTCGCCCGCTGTGCAGCAGGCGATCGCGTTCGCGACAGCCTCGGGTGTTACGGTAGTCGCTTCTGCAGGGAACGACAACTCGGCCGCCGCTCAGTACCCCGCGGCGTACAGTGGTGTGATTTCAGCGGCAGCTACAGATCTAACGGACAAGAAGGCCAGCTTTTCAAACTATGGAAGTACGATCTATGTGACGGCGCCCGGCGTGAACCTCATTTCCGCATACCCGGGTGGACGCTATGCGATGGGATCGGGCACCTCGTTCAGTACGGCGCTCGTCTCAGGCGAGGCCGCCTTGCTGCATTCGGTTCGTTGGACCGGCACACGCACAGCGGTCGCAAACGGCGCGATTAATGTCGATGCCAAGAATCCCAACTACGCGGGCCAGCTCGGCTTCGGTCGAATTGACGCCATGCGCTCGCTCCAGAGCCTAAACTAAGGGGAAAAAAGGGGACAGGTCACTAATTTCTTGTACTTCAGAAATTAGTGACCTGTCCCCTTTTTCGTCCTCGAATTTCCGCAGACTTGCCCTGCCGCGTTGACTTTGCGGAATGCCCTAAAGCACCAACGCTCTTCATTGTTTCTGACTTTTTTCGGCATTATTCCTGACTCTTTTTGGCACTGATTGGGAAACTCGGTTCCGCGGCGCTTCCGAAGCATCAAGTTCTGCAACGAGTTACATAAGTGATGCGAATGGGCAGTCACGTGCCGTTCTTGCCATGCCGTAGGGCGGAAAGATCGCCGGGCACATGGAGGTAAGAAATGGAATCAGGGATTGATCAGAGTGACACGCGCGTATCTCCTCCGGATCAGATCTCTCGGCATATTATGCTTTCAAGCCTACGGGGTATGGTCACGGAGGTCGAGCGTATCGGCGCCACTTCCGGTTCCGGAGAGTGTTATGTTCTCCGGTACCACAAAGCGTCCGGAGACACTGGCGTGCTTCTCCATGTCGGTGAGCCTTCGGATTCGATGTCCTGGACCGGTTTTCGCTTTCGCGATGCACATTGGAGTTTCGTGAAGAAGGGCCGTCGCTAGGCGCCGAGAGTTCAAATTATCCGCCCCACGACCATGACGGGTCGTGGGGCGTTTTTATTTTTGGGTATATCGCGATTAAGATAATCCTCGCGGTGATCACGCCGAACGGTAGGCAGGTTCTCGTTATCACGCCGGCGGCCTCTCAAACGGAAAGTAACCAGCGGCCAATGCTTCAAATCAACGTTGTCTCGAATTGGTTCGGAGAACTGAAGCAGCGCGTGCCTGTGCGATAGCGGCGTCACTGGCTTGGAGGCTTCATATGGATGCTTCGCTTTTGCGTGCTCTATTTCACTTGGATGTGCCGGTGTTGGAGAAAATCATTCGTCCGATTTTGGTGTACCTCTTCTTGATCGTCGGACTGCGGCTGGCCGGCAAGCGTGAACTGGCGCAGCTCAATCCCTTTGACCTCGTGGTCCTGCTCACGATTTCGAATACCGTGCAAAACGCCATCATCGGCAATGATAACTCGTTGACTGGTGGTTTGATTGGCGCCACTACGCTGCTTGTCATCAACTACTTCGTGGTCCGGTTTCTCTTTTCGCACGAGAAGCTCGATCGGCTCATCGAAGGCGATGCCGTGGTGCTCATCGAAAACGGACAACTTCGGAAGGATTGTCTGAAGCAGGAACTCATCACGGTCGCGGAACTCGAAGAAGCTGCCCACAAGCAAGGCTTCGAATCTTTGGACTCCATCGACCGTGCCGTGCTTGAGCCCGGCGGAAGTTTTTCATTCTTCAAGAAACAGCCGCCGCTGGACGACACACGTCATCAAGAACTGCTCCGCCGATTGGATGCGCTCACCCAAGATGTGGCCAAACTTCGCCGCACCTGACGAGTGGACCGCAACCCTGGGTTGACAAGCTTTTCAACTCGCCCTTAAAATCATTCCAGTCTTTTGCAAGTTCTCCCGGGCGCGTAGCTCAGTTGGAATGAGCGCTACCTTGACACGGTAGAGGTCATCGGTTCGATCCCGGTCGCGCCCATTGGTTTTCTGCTTTCAATTCAGTTGTTTACAGCTCTCCTTATCCTTTCGTGTCAGGTTCTCCAGCCTCATTTTTCCGCTCCAATTGGGCAAAACCACTCAAACGCATTTTCAGAAGTTACTGACCTACCGCGACTTTTGTGTGAATGAGCGCTACTTAATCCAGGTAGAGGTCATTTCAGCAAATCTTTCCGTTCTTTGCAGGAATGGCGAGTTTAGTGACATCATCCCTTTCAATAGCTTCGTGCTATAGAGTTGGCGATGGCTGCTTTGTCCAGAGGCGCTCGTCCGTTGCGGGCGAGTTTCGTGACTTGGCGAGACACAATGCGATTACAGATCAACCTCGATGTCCAACATGACGGTCGTCCATCTGGCCCGGACACCTCTGGACGATTACTAAACGCTTGGCGACTACTCGTTAGTAATCCGGTTTTTGCACTGGATCAGGCACTTCTACATTCAGCCGACAATACACTGGTGCCTGCGACGCAGCCAGATCAAGCCTGGAACCGGGCGATTCTGGCGAGCGTCTGCAGAGCCGACTGCGCTTTGGCTTTGCGCAGCTTCTTCCATTCGCCTCCCGCCCGCTTGTGCTGGAGATCCGTGAGGTACGCGTACTCCGGTGTAAGCAGCCGGCGCTCGTCGGCTTTGGCCCTCGTCCACGCCCGTGCGAACTCCTCGAGCGTTGGCGCCTCTCCGCGCGTCCAGAATTCCATGGCGAGCACACGAGCGACTGCGCCGTCTTGGAACCGGCCCTCAGTAAGCTCATGGAGCGACCGGATGATGCCGGTGTGCTCCTTCGAATACCAACGATAGTAGAGGCGTTCAAGCATTGATGGTTTCTCAGGTGGATTATCCTCCCGTACGATCTCGGCCGGGATGCATGTTGGGTGACCTACGTCGCCGGTGGCCAGGTAATGGCGGACTCGTGCCAGCACGATAGGCTTTCGATCCGTGTCCTTGGTGATCTTCAGCTTTCCGTTCGGATACCGCGCCATGATCTTGTACGGGATCCCACGGTCGGAGCA
>QHXC01000099.1 GCA_003222815.1 Acidobacteriota bacterium
CCAGATAACCAGCTCGTCTCATTTTCGAAATTAACCTCCTCAGAAATCCAAGGGATTCCGCTCGTTTTTGTGAGAACAACTACCCCCGAATTTGGTGCGATCTTTCTCTCTCTATCGTGTCTCTAAACGCTGTTGCCTCACTAACTTCCTTGTTGTGGCTGCATTCTACTCGAACTGTTATCGGACAAGCAACCAATTGAGGTCCGGAATTTCTTAGTCGTAATACTCCATTCCCAAGTGGGTGATCAGGTCCTCTCCTTTCAGGTAACGCAGGGTGTTTTTGAGTTTCATCAACTGGATAAACAGGTCATGCTCCGGGTATAACCCGGCAGCGCACATTGGACTCTTGAAATAGAAACTCAGCCACTCCTGAATGCCACGCATGCCGCATCGCTGGGAAAGGTCTAGAAATAGGACCAAATCCAGGACGATCGGTGCAGCGAGAATACTATCTCGGCACAGAAAATTGATTTTGATCTGCATGGGATAACCAAGCCATCCATAGATGTCGATGTTGTCCCAGCCTTCTTTGTTGTCTCCTCGCGGAGGATAGTAATGGATTCGCACCTTGTGGGTGAAATCCTTGTACAGATCCGGATAAAGGTCCGGTTGGAGGATCTGGTCCAGCACGGAAAGCTTGCTTTCCTCTTTCGTCTTGAAGGAATCCGGATCGTCTAGAACCTCTCCGTCGCGATTGCCTAAAATATTCGTGGAAAACCACCCGTTCAATCCGAGCATCCGCGACTTTAGCCCGGGTGCGATGATGGTTTTCATCAGCGTCTGGCCGGTTTTGAAGTCCTTCCCGCAGATCGGCACTCCCTTTTCCTGAGCCAATTGGGTCAACGCCGGAATGTCCACCGTGAGATTGGGAGCTCCGTTCGCGAAGGGAATGCCTTTGCAAAGTGCGGCGTAAGCGTAAACCATACTCGACGAGATGGACGGATCGTTAGCGGAAAGCGCCTTCTCGAAAGCGGGCAACGATGCGTGAGTGGCCTCGGCCTTCATATAAGCCTCCGTGCTTCCACACCAGACCATGACCAATCGAGCCAGCTTGTGCTCTTTCCGAAACTGCTCGATATCGTCCATCACCTGCTCGGCAAGCTCCATCTTGTTCTTGCCGGACTTGACGTTTGGGCCTTGCAATCTTTTGACGTATTCTTGACTGAAAACGGCTCGCCACGGCCTGATTTTTTCGATCTCGGGCCGCACAACATCGAGCAGATTCCGATCGAGAACGCCGGCCTTGAGCGCGCTCTCGTAGCAGTTGTCGTTGTAAATGTCCCAACCGCCAAATACGAGGTCGTTGAGTGACGCTAGCGGAACAAAGTCGTGAATCTTCGGGACTCGGCGTTCCGTGCGCTTTCCCAATCGAATTGTTCCTAGCTGGGTCAAAGAGCCGACGGGATGAGCGATTTTCTTCTTTATCGCCTCGACACCTGCAATAAAGGTTGTGCTGACTGCCCCCAATCCGGGTATGAGGACACCCAATTTTCCGGACGGAGCTTCGATTTTGACACCTTTCTGTACCATAAACGGACCTCCCTCCAAAACGGATGCATTATATAAGGAAATAGCCGCCAATGACGCCAACTACGCCAATTCTTTATTCGCGTACTTGGCGCGGTTGGCGGCTATTCTTCATTCCGCAGGGCATCCCCGCGTCGGGTCCAGCTCGCGCGAAGATAGTCGCGGTTCATCCGCGCAATTACTTCGAGCTTGATTTCCTTGGGACACACGGCTTCGCATTCTCCGATATTCGTGCAGCTTCCGAACAGTTCCTGCTTCACCTGCACGACGAGGTTCAGCACGCGTTGATACCGTTCGGGCTGGCCCTGGGGAAGCAGGCCCAGGTGGGTAATTTTTGCGCCGGTGAACAGAGCCGCAGCCGCGTTGGGGCAAGCCGCTACGCATGCGCCGCATCCAATGCATGTGGCTGCGTCCATCGCGAGATCGGCGTTTCTCTTCGGAACCGGAATGGCATTTCCGTCCGGCGCGTTTCCAGTTGGAACGGAAATGAATCCGCCGCTGGTAATGATGCGATCGAACGCGCTTCGATCGACAACCAGATCCTTGACTACCGGAAACGCGCGGGCTCGCCAGGGTTCGAGATAGAGGACGTCGCCGTCCTTGAAATGGCGCATGTGGAGCTGGCAAACAGTGGTTCCTCGCTGCGGCCCATGAGCTACACCGTTGATCATGAATCCACACGAGCCGCAGATGCCTTCGCGGCAATCGTGGTCAAAAGCGATCGGGTCTTCACCTTTCGCAATGAGCTCTTCGTTGAGCACGTCCAGCATTTCCAGGAAGGACATGTGCCGATTGACCTTGTTGTGTTCGTACAGGACCATGCGGCCCACATGGTTCGGGTTCTTTTGCCGCCATATGTGGAGAGTGAGTTTCATCACTTGTAGCTCCGCTGCGCCGGGTGCACATATTCAAAAATCAAGGGTTCCTTGTTCAGCGCCGGCGCCTTGCCCGGACCAGCGTATTCCCATGCAGCTACGTACGAGAAATGAGTGTCATCGCGAAGTGCTTCACCGTCGGGCGTCTGGTGCTCTTCGCGGAAATGGCCGCCGCAGGATTCATTTCGATGCAGCGCATCCAGACACATCAACCCGCCAAATTCCAAAAAATCCGCTACGCGGCCGGCGTTCTCCAAAGCTTGATTCAGCTCCTCCCCGCTGCCGAGAACATTAACGTTCTTCCAGAACTCTTCGCGCAGTTCGGGAATGCGCTGGAGCGCCTTCTTTAATCCCGGCTTGTTACGTGACATGCCGCATTCGTCCCAAAGCAGCCTGCCCAATTCGCGGTGAAACGACGCGGCGGTTCGCTTACCTCTAATTTCCAGAAGCCGATTCGTCTGGCGCGCAACACCAGTTTCCGCATCCCGGACGGCGCTGTGTGAGGCATCGACCGTTTCCAGTTTTGTGCTGGCGAGATAGTCGCCGATCGTGTAGGGAAGAATGAAATAGCCATCAGCCAGGCCCTGCATGAGCGCGCTGGCGCCGAGCCGGTTCGCGCCGTGGTCGGAGAAGTTGGCTTCGCCGATGGCGTACAGACCAGGAATGGTCGTCATGAGGTTGTAGTCCACCCACAGCCCACCCATCGTGTAATGGATTGCCGGATAAATCCTCATGGGTACTTCGTAGGGATTCTCGCCCGCGATACGTTCATACATGTCGAATAAATTGCCGTAGCGTTCACGGATGCTTTGTTTGCCCCACCGTCGGATTGCATCTGCGAAATCCAGGTAAACACCAAGTTCCGAGCCGACACCACGGCCTTCGTCGCAAACTGCCTTCGCATTTCGCGATGCCACATCGCGCGGCACCAGATTCCCGAAACTGGGGTACTTGCGTTCAAGATAGTAATCTCGCTCTTCTTCCGGAATCTGATGCGGCGGACGAGTATCGCCCCTTTTCTTCGGAACCCAAATGCGTCCGTCGTTGCGGAGTGATTCGCTCATCAGCGTGAGTTTGGATTGGTAGTCTCCGGTAACGGGAATACACGTTGGATGAATCTGAGTAAAGCAAGGATTCCCGAATGCCGCTCCACGTTTGTAAGCGCGCCAGATTGCAGTACAGTTGGAACCTTTCGCGTTTGTGGATAGATAGAACACGTTGCCGTAGCCGCCGGTCCCGAGAACAACCGCGTCGGCGAGGTGCAAATCGATTTTCCCCGTGATCAGATTCCGCGTCACGATGCCCCGGGCTTTGCCATCAATGACAATCAGGTCCAGCATCTCGGTGCGAGAAAACATCTTCACATTCCCGGCGCCGACTTGTCGTAAAAGCGCTTGATAGGCTCCGAGGAGGAGCTGCTGGCCCGTTTGACCACGCGCGTAGAACGTACGCGAAACTTGGGCGCCGCCGAATGACCGATTCGTCAAAGTGCCGCCATACTCGCGGGCGAAGGGGACGCCCTGCGCCACGCACTGATCGATAATGTTCAGGCTGATCTGAGCCAGTCGATAAACGTTGGACTCGCGTGCCCGGAAGTCGCCGCCTTTGACTGTGTCGTAAAAAAGGCGGTAAATGCTGTCTCCATCGTTTTGATAATTCTTGGCGGCGTTGATGCCACCCTGTGCCGCGATGCTGTGGGCCCGCCGAGGACTGTCCTGAAAGCAGAAGCATTTTACGTTGTAGCCAAGCTCGGCCAGGGAAGCAGAAGCCGACGCGCCTGCAAGGCCCGATCCGACGACGATGATGTTGTACTTGCGCTTGTTGGCCGGGTTGACCAGCTTCATTTCAAATCGGTGCCTCTCCCAGCGCTGTTCGATCGGTCCGGATGGAATCCTGGACTTGAGTTCCATCGTGTTACCTCAGCAAGCCTGTCAGGACCGCTACCGGCACAGATACGAATCCCGCCGCAAGGATCCAGGAAACGACCGCCGCGAATTTCTTGACCATCGGCGTGTATCGTGGATGGCTGATTCCGACGGACTGGAACATGCTCCAGATGCCGTGGCTCAGATGCATGCCGATAAGGACCATTGCAACAATGTAGGCGATCGCGGCCGGAATCACTTTAAACCCGGTGACGAGGTTGTTATAGGCATCAAGCTTGGCGAAATTCGGATGAAGCGTGCCGGTGGTCAGGTGCAGCAGATGAAAGACGACGAAGGCCGCGATGATCGGACCGCTCCACATCATCGTTCGCGATGCGAAGCTGGACTGCACGTTCGCCCGTTTGACATACGCGACCGGCCGTGCCTTCTTCTTCAGCAAGGCAAGCGGGATCGAAGCCCAGATGTGCAGCACGACAGAAACGATCGCCCCAGGAAGATCTGAAGATTCCCGAGCATGTGCGCGATCAAGAATCCAAACAGAATCAAGCCAGTTGCCGCCATGACGGCTTTCTTTCCAATTGTAGATTCGTAAAAGCGGGCCACGCTCACGAGATGCGTATTCGCGATTGCGGTACTCATGCAGTCCTCACCGCCTTTCCAAACAGACCATTGTAACGAATTCGCTCATATATAATGTGGTGCAAATGAAACTCTACATTGTCGTGGCGGTCGCGTTTGTCTTGGCGCTGACCATCGCCGTTGCCGTGCTCTCCGTCTTTGACCGGCCATCCGAAATCGATTACCGGCTCGCGCGGGGGCGTGCGCTACTGGATGCAGAAAATTACCTCGCCGTATTGCAGACGCTGCGCGACGTTCCGAGCCGGCAGGGCAAAAGGCCGGAGGCGCACTCTTATCTGGGCGCGGCATATCTCAGACTTCACCTCTATAAGGCCGCAATTAAGGAGTTTGAAGAGTCGGTCAGATTGCGGCCTCGCCAGTCCGATCCCTGGATCGGGCTCGCCTCGACATACATCGAACTTGGTGAGGCGCAGAAGGCCATTGACCAGGCCAGGCGCGCCACCGATATCGAAAAGGGTTCTGCCGATGCCTGGCTCATGCTGGGACGCGCAGAGTGGCAGCAGCGGAACTTCGATGAAGCCGAGAAAGCCGGATTGAAAGCGCGAGAGCTCGACGTGCACCATCCGGCCGTATCCGATCTCCTATTGCACGTGTACTTCGATGGGAATCAGCCTGAGAAATTCCAGGCCGAGCTCGACCAGGATTCGAGGCCGTCGAAGGTCATCCAGGACCTCGCTGTTCGATTCTTCCTCAGGCAAGGCCAGTTCGCACGCGCTTACGAGTTCAAAACACGGCATGAACGGGCTGAGCTGGACCGCTCCGTCCTGGAAACCGAGCTCGCGCTCGCGCGCGAGCCGGCAAGGACGGAGCTCTATCCGCAATTTGTGAAGAATCTCGTGCGTCTCGGACGATCTTCAGAGGCTGTCGAAGCTGCAAAGAAATACCGCGGGCCGATACCGCTCGACGTTGAGCTAGGAAAGTCGTATTGGATGGCCGGCCGGAAAGATGATGCGCTCGAGGCATACCGGCGCGCTTCAGCGGGTCGTGTTCATAAGCTCTCGGCGGAAGTCGCACTCGCCGCCATTACGGGCGACATCAAACACTGGCAGGAGGCGTACCGGGCGGAACGGATCGAGCAGGACTATTTCGTGCTCGCTCGGCTCGAAGAAATCCTTCCAAAATCAAGTCCGCTCATTCGGGCGTTTATTTATCGCTACGCCGGCGTATTCGACACCGCTTTTTATAACAAGGCGGCCGAGGAAGCCTTGCACGTTCTCGATACGGATCCCACCAATTTCGATGCGTTGATGACGATCGCCACGGCCTACCATCGCCTCGGGCGTGCAGACGATGCAACGCGTTACATTGAGATCGCGCGGCAGGCTTATCCGAGGAGCGCTGAGCCGTTGTCGCGGCTTGCCAACCTCCGTTTGACGGCCCAGCAAAAGGATCCAACGGACGTTCAGCGCATTCTGGACCTCATGGATCGCGCGGTGAAGCTCGAACCTAACAACGCGAGCTATCTCTTCAATCTCGGCTGGACCTACGACCAGATCGGCGATACATCCAAAGCAGCAGACTCGTTTATGGAAATGCAGGTCAGCCGGATCGAGCATCGCCATTGCTGGAGCAAGCCGTCCGCACGGACCCGGAGAACGAAGCCGTTTACTTCAACGTGGCAAACTATTCCGTCCGCAGACGCGATTGGAAACAGGCCCTTCAGAATTACAATCGTGTTCTCCAGATCAATCCTGCCAATTCCGCTGCGGCTGTCGAGAAGGGCAGAGTCTACTTGGAGCTCGACCGGGCCGAGGACGCTGTCGAAAATCTGAACAAGGCACTCGAGGTCGACCCGCATTCATTCGATGCTTACATTCTGCTTTCGTCTGCATATGAGAAGCTAGGACACACCCGAGAAGCCATCGCTGCTGCCGAAGAGGCTCAACGGATTCGTCCCGGCGCGCCCGAGGCCAATGCTGCCATCGATCGTTTGAACTCCCGATTGGGTAAGGTTGGAGCGCGTAGCGCGACGAATGCTACGGATTCGGCGAAATGATCCGGCATACAAAAATCGTTTGCACAATCGGTCCAGCCTCCGACTCCGAAGAGATGATCGCGAAGCTCATCGCTGGTGGCATGAATGTGGCTCGAGTCAATTTTTCGCATGGTACACATGATTACCATCGCGAAGTCATTCGCAGACTCAAGCGGGTGCGAAAGGTGTTGAATAAGCCGGTCGCCATTCTTCAGGATCTCCAGGGACCAAAGATCCGGATTGGCGTGATTAAAAGCGGCTTTGTACAGTTAATGCCCGGCCAGGAATTTGTGCTTACCGCGGATGCGGTTGATGGTGACGCGCGCCGGGCTTCCGTTTCGTTGAAAAGTATGCCGTATGAAGTTTCAGCCGGGCATCCGATCTTGCTTGCCGATGGCAATATCGAGCTACGAGTCGAAAGGGTCGCGCCGCCGGACATTCACTGCCGAGTGGTGGTCGGCGGGCTGCTCAGTTCCCACAAAGGCGTCAATCTGCCGGCTTCCGAAGTCCAGGTTGAGTCATTGACGGAGAAAGATCGCGCCGACATCGTCGTCGGTCTCGAAGAAGGCGTCGACGCGATCGCGCTGAGCTTCGTTCGGAAAGCGACCGACGTTTTGGCTGCCCGCACCGTTATCCGGGATCATGGCGGAGATATTCCGATCATCGCGAAAATCGAAAAGCACGAAGCGGTCGAAAACATCGACAGCATCGTGACTGCGTCGCACGCCATTATGGTTGCGCGAGGCGACCTCGGCGTTGAGATCGATCTCGAACGTGTGCCTCTAGTTCAGAAAGCGATCATTCGCAAATGCAATGCTCTGGGAAAGCCTGTGATTACTGCAACACAGATGCTTCAGCGGATGGTGGACAACCCGCGCCCCACTCGGGCGGAAGCTACGGACGTCGCCAATGCCATTCTCGACGGGACCGATGCCGTGATGCTTTCGGAAGAAACTGCCGTGGGAAAATATCCTGCCGAAGCTGTCATGATGATGGATCGTATCGCTCTATCTGCGGAGTCGGCGTTGGACGAACTGAAATTCGAGAACATTCCTGTCGAGTCCGGCACCGGCGATGCCATCAGCCGGGCCAGCTATTTTATCGCTAAAGAGATTGGCGCCGCCGCCATTATCACGCCGACCTGGTCCGGTTCCACAGCCTGTCGGGTCTCCCGCTTCCGCCCCAAACAACCTATACTCGCCACGACTCCAAATGATGCCGCCCTCGACTTCCTGTCACTCTGCTGGGGCGTCGTGCCGTTGCTGATTCCCTCATCCGAAACTCTCGACGACGTGATCCGCCTCTCCATCGAAGCTGCCCGCCGCGCCGGTTACATCGATTCCGGCCAGCAAGTCATCATCACCGGCGGAGCTCCGCTCCATGTCGCCGGAAATACAAACTTCATCAAGGTAGATAGGGTGGATTAAGAGAACCGCCAATTGCAGCGGCTATTTGCTAGACGGTGACGCCGATGCCCTCCCCGATGGCTCGCATTGACACGCTCTCCGCACAGCCTGTAAAGTCTCGGGCTTGCATTCCTAGAAGATTGCCGTGTGAGGGGAGATGAAAATACACGAGTACCAGGCGAAGCAGATTCTTGCGCGTCATGGCGTGCGGATCCCGCGAGGTGAAGTCGCATATACAAAGGAAGAGGCTCGGGAGATTGCCGATCGGATCGGAGGAACCGTTGTCGTGAAGGCGCAGATTCATGCGGGCGGAAGAGGGAAAGGCGGCGGGGTCAAATTGGCGAAGTCTCCGGATGAAGCTGCGGAAATCGCCGGCCGGATGCTCGGGATGAATCTAGTAACGGCGCAGACCGGGCCGGAAGGCCGGCAGGTCCAGAAGGTCCTTATCGAAGAGGGGCTCGATATTCGCAAAGAGCTGTATCTGGGCATCGTCATCGATCGGCAGATGG
>QHXC01000100.1 GCA_003222815.1 Acidobacteriota bacterium
AGTTGCTCGACACGGCGGTCAGCGACCGGCTTCGCACCGATAAGGTCGCCATTTTCATGAGCGGCGGTCTGGATTCGCCGGCACTGGCGGCGACGGCATGCAAGATTCTTCGCAGCCGCTCATCGAACGGCGAATTACACGCCTTCACAACGGTAATCGATGGGCCTGGCAGCGAACGCTACTACGCCGGGCTGGTTGCGGAACAGCTCGGGGTTCCCATTCATTTTCTGGATCGTAGCGCGCGAATGATCGAGCCGGATTGGAATGAGTCGGCGATTCATACACCGGAACCGGTCGCCAATCCCATGGACTTGATGGTGGATCGCGAGGAATACCGGACCATCTCGGCGTATAGCCGGGTCTTGTTCTACGGAGAGGGTCCGGATAATGCGCTCCACGACGAAAGGAAGCCCGGCCCCTCCCATCTGGCTCGGACACGGACCTTAGGGCCGCTCGCCGCCGACGTCTGCGGACACCGGGTCCGGCACCGGCACATCCCTTTGCTTCCGACGATCGCCCGCATGTTGAAGGACCGGGCCTACAATGACCGGTGGCGCCTCGCTTTCCCGAACTGGCTGAACCCCAGTTTCGAATCTCGCCTGCAGCTTCGGGATCGGTGGGAGGAACAGGAATCCTCTTCGCCTCTATCGCCTCACCCTCTCCGGCCCGTGGGCTACGGTTCGTTCCACACACCGCGTTGGGAAGCGCTTTTCAAGAGTCTGGATGCGGAGGAAATGGCCGTGCCGCTCAAAGTGCGGCATCCCTTTCTGGATTTGCGTCTGCTGCGCTACATGCTGGCGGTCCCCGCGATGCCGTGGTGCAAAGAAAAATATCTGGAGCGGCGTGCGATGCGTGGCGTCCTCCCGGACTCCGTGCTGTGGCGCCCCAAATTGTCCCTGACGAGCGACCCGGTCTGGGAAGGGATGCGCTGCCAGGGCTTACCGCCGTTCAATCCAATGCCGGAGCTTTCGGAATACGTGAACAGCGAGCGTGTGCCTATGCACTTGGGAACGGACATGGTCCTTTTTCGAGTCAATTTCCGGCCGTTGGCCTTGAATTATTGGTTGCAAAACCTGCGGCCCGCGTCGCGTGGTCTCATCACGGAGGACTGGGAGAATGAATTCGCGCCAAAGGCAAGGACCAACGCAATATGACTAGGCAAGAGCTGCGCCCTTGCGGTCTGCATCGGCCAGAATAACGGCTGGCCTGAGCTTCGACTGAGACAGGTCAGAAAATGGGAAGCGCACAAGGACTACTTTGCCGGCTGCAGGTGAGACCATGCCGCATCCTCTTCCGGCCGGCTCCAGTCTCTAAGGGCTTCTTCACTGAGCAGCGCCGTCTCATTTGACGGAATCCCTGGTTCGTCAAGAATCACCAAGAGAGCCCGCCGGCACAACTTGACATCTACAGGCTCAAGAAGACGAATATTGCCGTCGCCGTCGATAATGGCTTCTACGGTTTTGATCATGGCGCCAATCCTGCAACCATTCTACAGAAACTTTGCGCCCTAGCGCCACTCACGAAGTCCGTTGCCTTCCCGTTTTGAGCAGCAATATCGAGCAGGTGGAAGGAGCGGTAGTCATCGCCAGGTCGCCAGTTGAAGGGAAGTAGTTACTAAGTACTGCATTTCAGAATTACGGTAACGTATGCCGGAAAAGATTGAAGACAAGTTCTGACCAATGCTCAATTCTCAATTCCCAATTCTCATCGGATGGGAATTGAGCATTGGGAATTGAGCATTGGTCAGATCGTTTGTTTCCTCATACGTGACCGTATTTATGAATAGGTGCACTAAGGAAATGCAGCCTGGCGGCCAGCATTAACGGATTTCCGACAGCCGATAGAAGTATGCCGATTGGTCCGGTCCCCTCAGTATGCGCAACGCCCAGCGCTCGGCCGGGTTGTAAGGAAGAAACTCGTGCTTCAAGAGATGTCGGCCCCGACTTAATTCTTCCTCCAGTCGACTGACAAACTCGCCGGGTGATGTGTCATGCGTGTGGCGCCAGAACCAGAGGACGGCCCGGCTCTTTGCCGCCTCCCGCACGGCTCCCGCGGAGTCCTCGCCGTCGAGGAGAATCACGCGGACTTCCGGTGGCACTTGATCCAACAAGGGCTCGGGAACGGAACTGTACGTGTCAACCACGACCACCGCATTCTGGGCCGCCGACCCGCTGCGGATGACGCCGGCCATCTCTGCGTAGGGCACACAATAGGCCTTATTCAGGTATCCGGTCTCGGAGAAATAACCGTAGATGCTCGTCGAATACAAAACGGCGAGGCCCGCAAAGATCAGCGGGCTGCGGCGAAATCCGCTATGGATTCCACGAATACAGAGGATCAGAAAGAAAGGCAGGACAAAAAGAACCCGCGCGGGAGTGAATGGGAAGCCGGTCCAGCGGCTCACGCCAAGATATCCGATGCCCGCGGCCACTATCACTACACCGAACCAGTCCGGCCGCGACGCGGCGGCTCTCCATAATCCGTACAGGATCAACGGCGTCATCGCGGCGGCAAGCAGAACGCCCGCCGTGGAGAATGTTTCGCCAAAGCCGAAGGAGACGAACCAATAGCCGATTCGGACAACTTGATCGGTCAGAACACCTCCAACCCGGTACTCACCGCTGGAAACCCAGTTGCCAACGGCCGAATACATCGTGGCCAGCCAAGGCAGATACAAAAGCGCAACGAGGATCGTCGATCCAACTGCGCAGGTGACGCGTGTGCGCAGGGAAGGCTCGCGTCGAAAGAGAAGTGTCAGAGATACGGATACTAGAATTGCCAGTCCCGGCAAGTAGTGCGTGTACAAGAGCGCGGCGGTGGAAAATGCGTACGCCAGGAGCCGCCGCCAGTTTCGCAACTGCTCTACCCAACGCACGGCCGCGTAGATCGCCAACAGAGCCAGGGTGAGTTGCATCGTGTAGGACCTCGCCATACGCGCGTAAAGCAGCAGGCACGGCGACAAAGTCCAAAACAGCAGAAACACTCGCTGAAGTGGAGGCTCTTCCTTACGCAACCAGAAAACATAGAAAACGACCGTCGCCAGCAGTCCCCAGATCGCAGACATCGCCCGCATTTTTGCGAGCATGCTTCCCGGCCAGGGACTCTGTATCCATAAATGAAGCAGATAGAAGTAGAGCGGCGGATGAATATTATGTCCGACGATCGATGCAATCTGCTGCAAGGACTGCGGAGCCGCGTTGAGCGTGAACAATTCGTCTCCCCACGGCTCCAGCAGATCCAGGCGCCAGAAGAACAAAATCGCCTGAAGCGGCAAGGCCCAGAAGAGAGGATTTGCAGTCCGCTTCTCGGCAGGTGTGTCCACTCGCCGAGCCTATGTCGAGGTCACGTTTGAGTCCATGATGGGCAGCTAGATCCATCTACCACAGATCTACGAAAGAATCGCCTTTCCGGTATTTTGGCGATAAACAGTCGCGGAAAAACTGTAAATTGGAGTGGCCGGTCCGCGTCAAACCCAAGCATTTCAGGATTGGATCTGTGGAAGCCGCCGTGCCGGTCCCATTGTAGAATGGTAGCGGCCGGATGCTGAAGCCCTGGCGACCAAGGTGCACGAATGCTTATCGAAGAACTGTATGACGCGCTAATTGAAGCCGGAGCCAGCGAAGCCAAAGCAAAAGCGGCGGCTCGCGCCATAGCAGACTACGAGACACGCTTTGGTGGAATTGAAAAAGAATTGGGGGGCTTCCGGTCCGCTGTCGAAAAGGAGTTTGCTGGATTCCGCTCCGACGTGGACAAGAGATTTACCGAATTCCGTTCCGAATTCGCGGCCTTCCGTTCCGACGTGGACAAGAGATTTACCGAATTCCGTTCCGAATTCGCGGCCCTCCGTTCCGACGTGGACAAGGAATTTACCGAACTCCGTTCCGAATTTTCGGCCCTCCGCTCGGACGTGGACAAGGAATTTACCGAACTCCGTTCCGAATTTTCGGCCCTCCGTTCCGACACGGACAAGGAGTTTGCTGGATTCCGCTCCAACACGGACAAGAAATTTGGCGAACTCCGGGCGTACGTCGACAAAGAGTTCACCGATATCCGCGGCACTCTCAAGCTGCACAACTGGATGTTAGCGACCAACATCGGTTTACTGGTTGCCATTCTGTTTAAGGTGTTTTCCTAACCACGGAACTCCTGATTTGAAAGAATGACCGAAGAGCGGGAGCGAAGAGAAGGAGTCGTTCCACTCCCAGCCGCGCAATACGTCCGAACATCGCCGATTCGCATTCGCCGATCGCCAATGTCTAACAGCCATGTGCAACCAGCCAAAGCAATTGCTGAGGATATTGCACATCTTTGTTGCGTACCTGACGATTGGCGATTTGCAGATTTCAAATCTAGCTGCGTCACCGTTGCCGACTTTTTGTGCAAAGCCTGTTCCAGCCGGGTGCCAGCGAAGAACTGGCTAAAGGTGGGATGGATTCAGTCTGAAGATGCCATTGAGTTTACGGAAGGGAGCACCTATGGACGTTTGGTTAATGGGTCTTCGGGGCTATAGTTC
>QHXC01000101.1 GCA_003222815.1 Acidobacteriota bacterium
ATCGAAACAGTTCCCGAAGATGCGTTGGGCAAGTATGGACCACGGGGTTCGACCGCGCTGTATGACGCCACTGGAAAGACGCTCGAAGCCATCAGTCAGGCCAGCCACGGCGCGGACAAACTCATTGTCGCTATTGTGACCGACGGCCAGGAGAACAGTAGTCGAGAATGGTCGAAAGACAATCTTAACAAAGCCATCGAGGACCGTCTGAACCGAGGCAACTGGTCGTTTGTTTATTTGGGTACGCAGCCGGAAACATGGGACGACGCGCACTCCATCGGCATCGGAGCCGGCGCCACTGCTGTCTATGATCCTGCTCGGGTGGGCGCCTCTTATCAAGCAGTCGCGACTGCGCTACACGCGCATGCGCGCTCTGCCGAAGCTGGGACGCGGGATTTGTTCGCCCAGCGATTGAGCCAGCCGGAGGCCGCAGCCGCAGGCATGATTACGGACCGGAAGTCTGCGCAACGCCCGCCAAAGCAGAGCGCGGGTCCGCGAGGGCGGTGGCGGTAATCAGTCCGGATGTGGGTGCGCTTATGAGGGCGCTGGCCCAAGCTGTATAATGGCCTTAGGTTTAATCAGCATCATGGCTAAGCTTGTCGATGGGCCCCTAATCAAGAAGGTCACTCCAGTTGCGCCAGAGCATCTCGTCGGAGATTTGATTCAGTCTGGGCATCCATTGTTCGGGCTGGTGTGGATCAATCCAGAACGCGTCAGTGGTGCGCCTTGCTTCTACGGAACGCGCGTTCCAATCAAAACCTTGTTTGATTCGCTGGCTGCCGGCCAAACGCTGGAGGAGTTCCTCGACGATTTCGAAGGAGTTTCACGCGAGCAGGCAGAAGCTCTGCTGCAGTTGGCGGGATCTCATCTGCTTGAAGACCTGCCGAAGCCATAGCCGTGAAGATTCTGTTCGACCATAATCTGCCTCGCAGATTGCGCGAACACCTGCCTGGACATGAAATCCGCACAACGAGAGAGATGAAGTGGGAACAACTTCGGAACGGCGCTTTGATGTCCGTTGCCGCTGAGGCCGGTTTCGAAGTGTTCGTCACGATCGATAAGCAAATTGAGCATCAACAGAATCTCGCCGCTCTGGTGCTGACTGTCGTTGTCGTGGATGGGAAATCGAACGCGCTGCCAGCGTTGCTGCCTTTCACGCCATTCTTAGGCAACCTGTTTGCCTCTTCACTTGAACGCACCCTTTACGTCGTCGAGGAAAGCGGAAATGTGCTTCAGCTAAGGGAACCTCGCAGCCGCTGACCATTGGATAAAGAATTGGGTAAAGAATTCTTCAAAAACCCTCGAAATGCTCAAAAATGCCTGCAAACGGCGAGAGCGCGTCAGTAACATGCTAAGGTCTTAGAAAAGTTGGGCCGTCACAAAGAGGCCACGGAAATGGAATCACGCGCCAAGAAAATCTTCGAGAGGTATCCGAATCGCGATTAGGTTCTCTTTTTAGGTGAACTTTTGAGTGTAGTAAGCAGAGCTGCCTGAAAACGGCAAGGGCGGCTGACAAATGACCGATGCTGAAGGGACGCGAACATTGAGCCAACCAATCAACATGACATGGCGTCAAGAACTGGCCGCGTTCTGGTCGATTCTGTGGCCGTGCTGGGTGCTCTCCGTTTTATTTGCCGCTGTTTTGTCTCGCATCACCGCACCGACTATGACTAGTGCAATTCGGATTACTCAGACTTTCATTGTGTTGTTTGGCCAAGGCTTTTTGTTGTTTCGTCTTGCCCGCAAGAAATACCGAACTTTTTGGATAGGCGTCCTACATCAAGGAGAGCCCTTGAAGCAGAACCTCAGTTTTTTCGAGCAGAGTCGGGTGTGGCTGCAGCTCCTTTGGCCACAGGTCGCATTTCAGGTGATTTTTGCTCTGTTTACCTTTTGGATTACTGACTGGGTCTCGGGTCAAACTCTGCGTAGTGTAAACTCGCTGTCACAACCGTTCTACATCCTTGTCGTAGGCCCGGCTGCAATTCGTTGGGCGATGTACGCCAATTATCGTGGCTTTCGTTTGCAAGCATATCGCCGTAACGAATGAAAATGATGTGCTTTGTGGGAGAAACGCACAGAGCGCGCATGAGCGACTACATCGCCGTGGATGCGGTCCGTGATGAGCTCGCCGTTCCCAATCCCTTTGCCCAGGCGATTCTGTTTTTCCGCGGCGGCGGATCCCGGCAGGAAGCAAATAATCCGGAAGCGAGGTCCGGCAGCCCGGCCGGTGGATCTCGTCACGCCTGACGCTCAGCGTTTCCTGTTTCCACTGCCCGCGGGCCAAGCCGGTGGTCCCTCCGATCACTGTCATCAGCAACTGGACAGCCGCTCTCAACAAGAAGTAGCTCTTCCAAGCCCAGCGCCTGGCCATGGACAGCTACCGCGATGGCGGTGACTGGGGAAGCGGAAAGATCGCGATCCGATCACCGCGTACCGAACCGAGCCAAAGTTCTTTGCCGATCTGAATGGCGACGGTAGTGACGCCGAACCCATCGATATTGGGATAGCGAACGAGTTCCTGGAATTTCAGCGTGGCCGGATCGACCTTCACGACATTCGATGTCTGCGAAGGCGCGGTCCCTCCCTGACCGGCAGCCAGAAGCGTGCCGTCCGGCGCCCACCGCAGATTGTCCACGCGAAAGCCAACCGCAACGCTGTCTCTCTTGACCGGCGTTTGCCCATGCGACAAGCGGATGACGGATTGGCTGCCCCATCCGCCGATGTACAGCCACTTACCGTCTTTCGAGATCTCCAGCCCATTCGGGCCGGCGGATTCGCTGCCTAGCACCTTCTTCCATCCTGTACTCGTGTGCCATTCCCAGACCTCACCGTTGTTCTCGCCCGCCATCATTCGCGCGCGCGCCGCCGCATCGCTGCCCCGCGGCGAAAAGTTGGTGGTGATGAACCCGCCGTCCGGTAGACCGACGACAGAATTTAAGCCGATCGGATCGGGTGTAATCGCGCATCCAACCCAGGTCAAGGTGGGCGGCTTGGACCGAGCATCAAATTCGAAGACTTCGATCGATTCCCTATCGCCATGATGAACGACATACAGCGTATGAACGGCATTCGGCCCAGGGCGCAGATATAGGCCGTGCGCCCTGAACTTGTCGCCTTCGGAACCGATCGGGCCGGGACATGAGTCGTAGGTATGCTTATTCGGCCGCTCTTTCGATGTCGCCGACGGGAAAAGCACGGTCGTCGTCTTGTCGCGCAGGTTGATGAGACGGATGGCGCCATTGGCGGCCATACCCGACGAGAGTACCCACTCCGATCCGGGGACAGCCGCGAGATCTTCAGGTCCAACCTGATCGCATATAAACCGGACATTTCCGATCGGATCACAACCGGCTGCTCTCGCTTCAAGGTTGGTTACCAGTAACATGACAACGATACCTAGCGCGGATACGTGCGTCTTTTTCATGCGGCACCTCGATGACGATTGAGAGATTGCCGTATTGTAGCGGAAATATGGTGTTACGCCGAGGGGCAATACTGTCGCTCTCCACCGGACAGAAATATTCCCATCGGAATGTCCATAGCTTGCTGGTCGGCGGCTGAGAACACTTCCCGGCAATTTTCAGCTGCAAGCCGGTCTTACGGCCTGTTGTGCTCAGGTAGACATGCTCGGCATCGAACGGATTCTTTGCGATCAAAATTGTACAGAACGATCCTGACGTGACCCCTTTTAGAGTTCGCCTTTCGCGAGTCGAGAATCCGGCGAGCGGGTCATTGCTAAACAGAACTTCGGGCTTCCGGCTGGCGATATGACATGATGGAACGGGGGCTGGAATATGGCGAGATGGACTTTCGAGCCGGGCCACACGGCTGCCGAGTTTTGCGTGCGGCACATGATGGTGACCTATGTACGAGGGCACTTCAAGAACATCCACGGCACACTCGATTTTGGTCCAGCCCACCCGCAAGCCTCGTCTGTCGAAGTGGTTATCGATGCCACGACCCTTTGGACCGGCGAGCCGGAACGCGATGCCCACCTGCGAAGCAGCGACTTTCTTGACGTTGAGAACCACCCGCGAATAACTTTTCGGAGCCCTAATGTGGAGTTGATCGGCGGACACGACTACCTGGTCACGGGCGATTTGACGATCCGCGGGGTGTCGCGTCAGGTGAAGCTGAATGTCCGGTATTTGGGGCAGTGGGAAACGCCCTGGTGGGAGGACGGCGTAGACAAAGGTCCCAAGACACGCGCCGGTTTTATAGCCACAACCGAGATCAATCGTCATGATTTCGGTGTGAGTTGGAATGCGCCGCTTGATAAGGGCGGTATCGTCGTGGGCGACATAGTCGAGATCACCATTGATGCTGAAGCCATCCTGGAAAGCGATTTTTGAAGATTGGAATCGTGGCACAAAAACCTCTTCCGCTCCGTGCCGGATTCACATTGAAAATTCTGGTATCTCACGAATGCTGAGAGGCTCGCCTTCAATCACCCGATTATTCCCGCCCTCTGTAGTAAATCTGCGCGAAATTTCTATTTTTATTGACGAGAATTTATCTGCGGTGGATGATTCACGGTGCCAAATAGTTTTCTAAAAGGTCAACGGAACGAAAAAGCCAAACCCCGCTGAGCGGGGGACGGAAAGCCACGGG
>QHXC01000102.1 GCA_003222815.1 Acidobacteriota bacterium
AGCCTCAATAAGTGAGCGCCCGTTCTTCCAGAAATCCACGAAATCCGGGCGTCGGCTCACACGAGCCCCGACAGCACGTTGTCTCGATAAACGTTAAAGGAGGGTGACATGTCCTGGAAATCTTTGGTCCTGTTGGTTGCTACGCTTGCGTTTGACGCCAGTCTGATGGCTCAAGACAAACAAAACGAACCCTTTCTCGGGATCTGGGAACTGAATCTGGAGAAGACCACCAACTATCCGCAACAAAGTCAAACGATGATCAACGTACCCGCGCCCGGTGGTTTCATCAGCACCCGCGCGACGATCGGTAAGGAGAATAAATCATCGAGCACAGAGATCCATCCCGTCGTTTTCGATGGCAAGCCTCACCAGACCACCGGAGGCGATGCGCGCGAGATTTCCTACAAACGGATCGATCCCTACACGATCGAACGAACGCACAATCGAAACGGACGGATCTCTGTCGATACCGAGCAGGTCTCCAAGGACGGCAAGACAATGACGGTCAAGCAGGCGAACGCCGTCCGAATCTACGACAAGAAATTTAATGTCACCGCGGTGGGCCGCTGAACAACAGGGCGTTCTCAATTCAACTCATCCCCACGCCAGACGTTTCCATCCTTCCCCATGCGCGCCGAGGCGTGAGCAGGTGTCCCGCTGGATCTCGGCGCAATCAACTGCGATCTACAGGTCCGATCTTCTGTGTAAAATGTTTGATTTACTGGGTGTTTGTCTTCTCTTGCGGAGAATGGTCGCGACAATCTCCGCATAATACGCGGATATAGTCGTTGAGCGTGCGGAGAATAACAGGCTATAATCTCCGCATGAGATGCGTAGAATGAGTCGTTACATCCATCAATCACCGGACTGGCCCCGCTTCCATTGGAATCAGGAATCGCTGGCGGCGCCGCTTGCCGCCGTGCGGCATAGGCAGGGACGCCTCATCGGGCGAATGGAAGCGCTCGGCTTCTCCCTCCGAAAAGAGGCCGAGCTTGAGACGCTCACCCTCGATGTTTTGAAATCCAGCGAAATCGAAGGCGAAAATCTTAACCCAGAACAGGTGCGCTCCTCGGTTGCGCGGCGGCTCGGCATGGACATCGCCGGTGCGGTTCCGGCGGATCGTCATGTCGAAAGCGTGGTGGCTATGATGCTGGATGCCACGCAGAACTTTGACAAGCCTCTTACGGCGGAGCGCCTGTTTGGTTGGCAGGCGGCGCTATTCCCCACCGGGCGAAGCGGCCTCCAAAAGATTGCAGTCGGCGCATGGCGCGACGATGTAACAGGCCCAATGCAGGTTGTTTCCGGCCCCATGGGCCGAGAGAGCGTGCATTATGAAGCTCCGGCAGCTCATCTTGTTGATGCTGAAATGACCCAATTCATAACCTGGGCGAATCAGCCTGACAGCACAGACCCGGTTCTGAGATCCGCGCTCGCTCATTTGTGGTTCGTCACGATCCACCCGTTCGACGACGGCAACGGCCGTATCGCCCGCGCGATCGCCGACTGGATTCTGGCGCAGTCAGAAAACAGCGCCCAGCGTTTTTACAGCATGTCGGCGCAAATTCGTCAGGAACGGAAAACCTATTACGACATCCTGGAAGAGACGCAAAAAGCCACGCTCGATATCACGCGCTGGATGGAATGGTTTCTGGCCTGCCTTAACCGCGCCTTTGATGGAACGGAAACCACCCTCGCCGCCGTGCTCCGCAAGGCGCAGTTCTGGGAGAACCATGCCGGCATAACGATCAACGAGAGGCAGCGGATGATCCTCAATAAGATGTTGGATGGATTTGAAGGAAAGCTGACTTCATCGAAGTGGGCGAAAATCACAAAGTGTTCTCAGGACACGGCCCATCGCGATATCCAGTACCTCATTGAGCACGGCATCCTGCAGAAAGACGCTGCCGGAGGCCGGAGTACAAGTTATTCATTGAGGGAAATTAGCAGGCAAACAAAATGAAGCGACTCAACCGATACACGACGCTACCGGTATTGCTCGACATGTTGAGGCCGCGCACAGGCGGTGTACGTCCGCCAACCAGGATATTGGCGAAGGCGCGGACGACGAAGCTGTGAAAAAATTGGAATCAAGCGCTATTCCCCTCCTTGCATCACTGCAGCATCACTGCAAGGAGGGATGGCCGAGCGATTCAGAAAATATCGCGAAGCATCCGCTTATCGCGAGGCCGGGGTGGTTTTCCGATGAATCCAAAAGGAAAACCACCCCGGCTGCGTCTGCTTCGGTGGCTTCGCCAAATTTTCTTTGATGACGCAGCCACCCTCCTTGCGGTGGTGCAGCGGTGGTGCAAGGAGGGGAATAACGCCTTATCACAATTAATTCACAGCTTCGGGGACCGTCATCAAAATTCTTCCAAAAACCCGGGCATTCTAGCATTATTGGTTAACACTCTCATGTCAACCATAACTCCGCTTCATCAGATCGATTTGCATAGTGGCCACCTGACAAAGCCAAGTTGGTCAGGCAACGGACGCTTTCTGGCAATCCCCACTCAATCGGGATCCATCGGTATTTTTGATCTCGACACGGGCCAGGTCACGCATACGGTGGGATCTCATTCAGGCGGCGTGACTGCAGCGACATGGGACCGAAAGGCCGAGTTCATCCTGACCGGTTCACTCGATCGCTCTGTGGGGCTTTGGGAAGTGAGCACCGGACGAAGAGCATCGTTGCCGGTCAGCGGCCACAAAGAGCCGGTACACTCGATCGAATGGACGGACGAGGAAGCCCTCGCGATGACATGCTCTCGTGACCGGATACGCATCTTGGATGGTGCTTGCCTGCACACAGGATGGACAGAGGAAATCGAAGATGCGATCAACAACAAATCCACCGGGTTCGTCGCGGCTTCATGTTCTCATCGGACAACGTTCCTTCTTGCGGCACTGGGCGAAAACGGCGGCCGCTTGGTTCTCGCAAACGCTTTGTCGGCAGATGTGCTGGATACCGTGCGAATGAGTGAGCCGGCACGATGCGTCGCATGGTCACCCGAGGAAGAGTTGGTTGCGGTGGGCGCCGGCCGCAGCATTTTCGTGTTTCGTGCCGCTCACGACGGCTTTGCAGGATCTGCACGCGAGCTGACCAAAGATGCGCCCCAGGTCTTTGCTGTCGCTTTTTCAGGGGATGGAACAATTCTCGCGTCCGCGGATGCCCAGGGATTGAAATTCTGGGACCTCAAAAACGGGCGGATGATTGCCGTGCTTAACGAAAAAAACGAGGGCCTGTCCGGGCGATATCCACCGGCAGGCATGGCATTTCACCCAGCCAAACCGCTGCTCGCCGTGGTCACACCGGCTGGAGATGCGTTCCGAATTCTAGACCTCAGCTCCCTCGAACGATGACGGGCTTTGCACAAGAAACGAACGGCGGGCGCTCGTAATGCTGTCGACCACATTCCTTGGCCATCAGGGATGGCTATTCCAGTCGAAGAGTTCCTGTTTCCTGGTGGACCCATTGTTATGCGAGGAGTTTGGTCAGGCCCATGCACTCGAGTATCGCGTGTACCCGCCACGTGTATTTAGTTTCGAACACTTTCCCAAGGTCGATGGTGTTGTCCTGACCCACGAGCACGACGATCACTTCGACATTCCTTCGCTCGCCCGGCTTGAGCGCACCATCCCCATCTTCCTTTCCGCGCGCTCCTCGACGGCCGCGCAACAGATCCTGAGAGAGATGGGCTTCACAGTGCATCCACTCGTACCTGGTAAAAGCGTTCGGTTTGGCGACCTCGAGTTCACTCCATTTTGCGGTGCGCATACCTCGATTAGTAACGGTGATGAATGGGACACGCTTCCCTTCTTTGTTCGTGACGTCGGCGGTTCAGGAAACTTCTTCTCGATGGTTGATATCACCCTCACCGAGCAGCACCTCAAGTGGGCGCGCGCCAAGGATCCACGGCCTGTCGTCCTTGGCTGGACTAACAACACCCTCGATTGGAGTCACATGAGCGATTTTGCCGACCAGCGCAAGGGCGCCACGCAAGAGTGTTTCATCAAGATGGGGGTCGATCGCAAACTCATCATTGGCGTCTGGGGAACACCTGCGGCGACACTGACGTGCGCCGGCGGATTCACTTTCTACGGCGGTAGAACCTGGCTGAATCATCGCGTCTTCTGCGTCGACAACGCGGCCGTCTGCCAGATGATGTCTCGGCTTTACCCGAAGGAACAGTTTCATGCAACGCGTCCCGGTCAAACGTTCTTGATGGAGGGCCACCGTCTGAAAAGGGTTTTCGACGACACACCCTTTCTCACTACAGCGCCGCCGGAGACCTGGCCGGCGCGCGGTTCCAACGGCAAGCATGAGGCAACCGATATCCTCGACTACGCACCCGCCACCGGCCGCACCGAAATGGAGAGCGCCGAATACGCGGCACTTGAACAGGGGCTGCAAGAGTTTGCGGGATCGCTGGTAAGTGGGACAGAATACGTGTCTTCGGCGTGCGCGTTCGTGCGCGGAACGGCGAATGCCGAAGAGACTTACTTGGCGGGGATCGAGTGCTGGGCGACTGATCTCCTGGCGATCCTGAAGGGAGAGCTCGGACCCATCGCGCTCAGCTTCGGCCGCGCCCGGCTTTGGAACGCCTTGTCGGACCAGTTCTTGTTTGACGTCTTCGGCGATCTTTATCGCATGAGCCATCCGCTGCGCAGGCCGGCCGAGTATTTACGCACATACCAGCGTCTCTGGACCAAGAGCGCGAACACGGCTCCAACGATCTTTCACCAGTGAAATAATTCCGAAAACCAGTACTAAGCGCTCAGCGCTTCAGCCAGGTCTCGGCCACCTTTGCTGCGCGGAAAATCGTGGCGTTGGGAATTTTCGGCGTCAGGTTTGGAAATGGGTTGATGTACTCCCAGACGATTTCTCCGGCGGGAGTGACCTCGAAAATGCGCCCATTCGAGCCTTCGCAAATGAGCGTATTCCCGTTGGGTTGACGCTGAGCGCCGCTGATGTAGTGACTGAAGAAAGTCCAAATCGGCCGATTGCTGTTTTCAGCCGTGTACTCCCATACGATCGACTTGTCGAGAGGATTGATCTCGAGCACCCGCGAGTAAGGCCTCGTGCTCGCGCGGTAAGGGTTCGTGTTCCCATCGACGTAACCGTTATCGAACACCAGCAGGTTTCCGGTTCCCGGTAAGCCGCCCGGCACGAAATGAGGATTGTGCTGTCCGATGGTGAGGCCCACCGTCTTCCACACGATTTTTTTCGTGTCTCTGTCCACCACGGCGAGCGTATTGATGTATCGGTAGCTGACGATGACGTTACCCGGCTTGAAACGCGGATCCGTGTGGCCGGCGCTCTCGGGGATCGGACTGGCTGCGTTCATGTGCAGATAGTCGAATCCCCTGGTTGCGGCCGGAGCGGGCAGACCGGTTCGTTGTCCGCTCGGATAGCCTTCCATGATCTGAGCCCGGACTTCGTGCGGGAGTTCGAGGTCGTCGATATGATCCGCGGTCTGCCATTCCCAGACGATTTTTCCGGCCGGATCGACCTCGATCAAACAATCATCGGCGATGCGTTTGCGGGAGATTTGCGGCGCGTCGAGGTCCTTACTGCAAACGAGCAACGTATTGCCATTGAACCTCCGCTCCATGTCGTGGTGCAGAAAGCGCGTGCTGTCGGAGTATTTCCAAACGATCCCGCCGTCCTGCGTGATCTCGATCACGCCGTCTGCGCCAACTGCTCCCACCAGAGACTTCGCGGATCGAACTTGGGCCAGCAGATTACCGTTGGCCAGCGGGCGTGCGTATTGCAGCTCCGAACCCGGCTCTGGAGCCGACCACTTCTTGGCTACGTTTCCTTTGATATCGATGGCATACGCATGCCCGTCGGGCGCACCGAAGATCAAGTAACCGGGCTGCACGCCCGCTTTCGAGATCGTCAATCCGACCGGGACGATCGTGGAATGCCCAAACGTTACGATCGTTGCCGCCAGCAGGATGGCGGAATCCAAGGC
>QHXC01000188.1 GCA_003222815.1 Acidobacteriota bacterium
TACAACGAGTATCGGGCGACGCAGATCAACGGCAGCGCCGCGCCTGGATATAGCGCAGACCAGGCGACAGCGGCTCTGGAAGACACCTTCAAGCAAACCATGCCACCCGAAATGGGGTACGACTATATGGGGATGTCCTATCAAGAGCAGAAGGCACGGGAGGGGCTGCCCCCTTCGGTTATCTTCGGCTTCTCGCTGTTATTCGTGTTCCTGATTCTGGCGGCACTCTACGAGAGCTGGTCGCTGCCGTTCAGCGTGCTGCTGGGCACGCCGGTCGCGGTGTTCGGCGCCTTCGGAGTGCTTTGGCTGCGCCGCATTGTGCTCGCGGCCTTCCTGCCTCCTTACATGGTTCAAATCGAGAACGATGTCTATTCACAGATCGGATTGGTGATGCTGATTGGACTGGGCGCCAAGAACGCGATCCTGATCGTCGAGTTCGCGAAAGAAAAGTATGAGCACGGGATGGGGCTAGCCGAGGCCGCGCTGGAGGGCGCGCGATTGCGCCTGCGGCCCATCCTGATGACGTCGTTCGCATTCATTCTCGGATGCGTTCCGCTATGGAGCGCGTCCGGAGCCGCTTCGGTGGCGCGTCAGATCATGGGGACCACGGTCATTGGAGGAATGCTGGCCGCCAGTGCGATCGGCATCTTCTTCATTCCAGCCGCCTTCTATTTTGTCGAGAAGCTTGCCGACGCGCGGCACCAATCTTCACCCGAAGTGCTTCCTTCGCCGGCACAAGGAGATTGAAATGAAATACGGATGGATCGTGATTCCTGCTGCAGCGCTTATGATCGCGGGTTGCGTCGCGGGGCCGAACTACCGGCGGCCTACGCTACAAGTACCGGAGAGCTTCCGTGCGCCGGCGCCGCTGCCGGCACCGGAAGCCGCTTCGCTGGCCGACCTGAAATGGTGGGAAGTCTTTCACGACGATCAACTGCAACAGCTGGTACGAACCGCACTGCAGCAGAACTATGACGTCCGCGAGGCGGTTTCCCGTGTCGACGCGGCTCGCGCGAGTCTGGGGTCTACGCGCTCGAACCAATTTCCGCAGATCGGTGCAAGCGGGGATATCGAATTCACACGCCTCTCACGAGATGGTTCATTTCGGCTACCGGCATCACTCGTGCCTTCCCAAAACCGGAACTGGGGGGAGGCGGCGCTCGATCTGCTTTCGTTTGAAGTAGACCTGTGGGGACGGTTACGCCGGGCCACCGAAGCGGCGCGCGCCAACCTTCTTAGCGCGGAGGAAAACCGCAAGGCTGTGGTGACGATACTGATCAGCGACGTTGCTACCGCATACTTCAACTTGCGCGCGCTGGACTATCAGTTAGAGATTTCAAAACGGACGCTCGAGACGCGCCAGGATTCTCTGAGTCTCGTACAGTCGCGGCAGGGCGGTGGCGTCGCGACGTTGCTGGATCTCAGGCAAGCGGAGCAATTGGTGGATACCGCGGCTGCGACCATTCCCGTGCTGCAACAACAGATCGAGCAGACCGAGAATCAGATCAGCCTGTTGATCGGAGCCAATCCGCAAGCAGTGACCCGCGGCCGCGGCTTCGAGGAACAGGAATTCCCTCCCGAAGTTCCTGCCGGCCTGACATCCGCGCTGCTCGAGCGGCGTCCCGATATCCGCGCCGCCGAGCAAAACCTCATCGCGGCCAATGCAGAGATCGGCGTTGCGAAGGCCGCATACTTTCCGCGATTGAGCTTGACCGGTCTTCTGGGCGGACAGAGTTCGCAACTGTCTAGCCTGTTTAGCGGCCCGAACAGGGCATGGACTTTCGTACCGCAGCTCAGCCAGCCGATCTTCACCGCGGGGCGGCTGAAATCTGGCGTGAAACTCGCTGAAGCGTTTAGGGATGGCGCGCAAGTCGAATATCAAAAGACGATTCAGGTTGCATTTACGGAGGTGTCGGATGCCCTGATCGCGCATCAGAGAACCAGAGAAACCCGTGTACAGCAGGAAGCACTCGTTGCCGCATTGCAGGACAGGACGCGGCTGGCCTATGTACGTTATCGCGGCGGCGTGGACACTCAGCTCAACGCCCTGGATGCTGACCGCGACCTGTTTCAAGCGGAGCTCACACTTTCGCAAGACAAGCTGAGTGAGTTGGTCAGTGTCGTCCAGCTTTATAAGGCCCTCGGCGGCGGGTGGCAGTAGCCAGCGCGAAACCCCTGGCGAAGGACTCGCACGTTGTTCGCTTACGTACAACGCCACAGATTTCGCGAAATCGCGAATGATTCGTGAGGCACTATTCGTGGTTGGAAGCGCAGTTCTGAGGCTCGCCTTCGGTAGGAATGTCGCAATTTCCTTATGTGGACTTTCGAGGCGATGTTGAGGATGTCCTGTGGCGAGTGGCGTGCTCTATTCGATACCCTGAAGGGAGAATGAGAAGAGATTTCGGGCTCACCCAACCTGAAGTTAGGCGCGAGGATTCGCCCGTAGCGCGAATCGAACGTCCCAAGCGCCTCGCTGGTCCGGACCGGCGCTCGCAGGTGCTCCGGCACGCGGCGACTCAGTTCGCCATCAGAGGACTGCGTGGGACCACTACGCTGATGCTCGCCAGGGCCGCGGGAATCTCAGAACGCATTCTTTACGCTCACTTCGGCAGTAAGGAATGTTTGTTCCGGGAGGCAGTTAAAGACAACATCGAGACTCGCCTCCAGGCGCTGGAGGCGCGCACGGTGTCTGCCATATATGAGAATGAGACAGCCGCCATTCAGCGCATCGCGGAAGCGACCGTGACAGTCTGTGTTGCGGGCGCTGGGAATTCGACCTTGACGAACTGGGCCCTTTTGGAAGATCCCGAGTATGCGGCCGACCTCTACCGCGACGAGATGGGCTCGGTCGAGATGTTGTGGATCCGGGAATTCGCAGAACGCTTCCCGGATTCGCGCTCGCGCAGGATTCTCTCCGTTCACCTAGTGCCCTACGCTGTTAACGCCTGCCTCGCATACGGCTTCTGGCTCGCTACGCTTCGCCACGATGCGGAGAGCGCTGCGGGCCTTGCACAGGGGTTCGCGGCGGGGATAGCGCAGGCAGCTTCGGCCCTGCTATCGGAACAGAGCTAACAGATGTGCCGGGTGAAGGCAGACGACAATCCTAAACGTGAATGACATTGTTAAGTTGGCAAAAGCCTGATGCAAAACTGATCAGAATGGGCGGCGGGAACACGCGTCGGTTATGCTAGGAGTAGGGTAGAAAATCAGACTGCACTATCGCAATGATGGACGAAAACTATACACCGTTTCAGATCAATCGCCTTTACGAAGAATTCTTCGAGCGGGGATTGAAGTACTTCTTTCCATTCGCGACCTTCAAGCCGATTGGATCTAGCGCTGACGTTAATGAAGATGTCATCGATGGGAACGCGGAAACGTCCGTGTTGAGCCTGGCGTGGCTCGGCTCCCGGTATGCGTTCCAAAACAACATGCCATTCACGGAACACGATTTGCGGATGCTTGAAAGCGTCAGTGCGGTTCTCAATACCCGGTATCGCATGCTTCGCGACGCCGATCGCAACGGCCTTGATGTCGAGCGTTTTTGGGGATTACCGGAGGACCGATACGTTTCGGCGTTCCTTGACCCACGGCCCTATTCGGATAAATCCCAGTCGCGTCCCGACCGAATCGCAGATGCCATTGAGGTGCTGCGTACCAGCGCTTTGACGACTTATGAGAACCGACGAATCTCAACCGGCGCTCTGCTTTTTGGAAGATCACCCGATCCATGTCATGAGCTTCCTGAATCTCCACCGCACCCGCTGCAATATTCTTCAGCCCTCACGCGCGCACGTAGTTTCCATCGGCTCTCCGATGGCCTAAACACTCTCGCGTTGGTGGATCAAGATGGGTTCTTCGTCGACGTTATCGATGTTCAGAAGTGGTCCGAACCTTACTTGGCCTTTCCTCTTCCTGTTCCGAGTCCCGCGCGTTATGAGGCACATAGTCGAGCGACGCTATGCGGCGGTCATATCTGCCTCATCCTCACGTCGACTGGAGAGATGAAAATATTTGCAGACGGAGTGCAAGTATTTCGATTTCTGGATGGGCGCTGGCGGATCACAGACGCCGTCGAAAAATATCGTTTTTGGAAGGAGAGTCTGAGTAATTCCAAATTGGCAGAAATGCTGTTCGTTACGGCCCTGAACCTCGTGGAAGATCGCCGCGGCGGCCTTCTTGTTGTGCTCGATGACGCGAGCGCAGCCGGCCGCCTGATTTCCAACTCCGATCTGCTGACCTCGACTCCAAGGCAGCAACCTGCACCTGGCCATGCTTCGAAGGATCAATTTCATTATTTGCTTCGCAACAAATGCGTGTTGAATCTTCCAACCACGATTCTCGAGACCATCGCTCGCATCGATGGCGCACTCATCTTGGATAACGACTCGAACTTGCTGGCGTTTGGCGCGATCTTACATTACCCGGACCTCGCTGATCTCCATCCTGAGAACATTGAAGGCGGCCGTGCCTCCGCCGCAATTGCGGCCTCGCGCTTCGGGA
>QHXC01000189.1 GCA_003222815.1 Acidobacteriota bacterium
CGGCGAACCACAGGATTTGGGAAGTACTTGGTTCCGGCCGCAAGACCCGCCGGGCAGGGCGATGCCGGGCAAATGGCGGGGAACGCCTTATTGGCATCTGCGCGCAGAACCTCATGGTAGCCGCGCGATCCGATGTAGCCCACTCGGAGACTTATGTTGCTGGGCAGGCCTTGCTCGATTTCAAAATGATAATTGAGTACGGTCGGGGTATACGGGTCTGTCTGGATTCCAAGGCGGCCACCACCCGGAGTGGCGCTCGCCAGCGATGTGACTCCGGGGACGATCTGCAAGGGGAAGGGCACAGGCCGCGGCGTTCCATCAGGGTTCACTCCCGGAGTAATCTGCGAAGCGCCCGCAATGGGAGGAACGTTGATGCAGCACCAACCCACGTTGTCCAGCAAATTGTAAGCCATGCCGAATCCGGCCCGGACGCTCGTTTGGCCTTTCCCAAATGGATCCCAAGCCAGCGCCGCGCGGGGCCCAAAGAGCCACTTGGCACGGTTCTGTGTGAACAACGAATCGCCAATCCTGGGCTGGGTGAGCAGGACCCCGTTGGGTCCCTGAGTGTAGCTGGCGCCCAAGTTATTATTGGCATGGTAGCCGTTCGAAATCTCGTGACGCAGCCCCAGACTCAAGGTGAGGTTGGACCTGAGCTTCATGGCGTCTTGCACAAACCAGGCTCCCATCCAAACCCGGAAGGGAATCTGCGGCGCCGGCTGGGTGACCTGGAAGAGCGACGGTCTGCCTTGTAGGAAGGTCGTCAGCGAGGTGAAGTTGACCTGACCATAGGTTCCGCTCAGATCGGTGCTCTGAAGCCGTTCCAACCAGCCTCCCAAGGCGATCGAGTGGATTCCCTTCGTAATGCGGAGAGTGTCCTGATATGTGAATATGTTGTCTATGTTGAGCTGGTCGTGTCCTGTGTTTGGTCCGGAACCGGCAGGAGTAATAACCGTATTAGCCTGCGCACCCCCAATGTTGATTTGCCCCGGCGGTTTCCCAACGACGAATGGTTGTACCCCTGCCGGGGATACGGATACCGAATAAAAGTATCGGAACCACACGCGCGAGAATCCGGCGGTGAAGTTATTCACCATAGTGGGAGAAAAGATGTGCGTGTCCGACAGGCTGAGAACCTGGGCTCTTTCTGAATTATTCACCAGGCTGAACGGATTTTGACCTGTCCCGACATTGTCTCCGACGTCTATGGTATAGGCGGCGTTGAAAGTATCTTTGTCCGAGAAGATGCGATCGACCCGCGCGATTCCGAAGTCTTCATTTACTGGATTCGGAGTTGTGTTATAGGAATAGGCTGCACCTCCACCCAGACTGGGCCCGTTGGGCTGAGGCCATAGGGCGAAGTACGGCACAACCGCCGGATTAAAGTCCGGGACCGGTTGATAGACTCCATTCGCGTCGGGCAGCAGCCCCTTCCGCGCCTGCGCGTCTGGGACAATGGCGACTTTGCTCAGGTACCACATCTGACGGAACCCTTCGTAGTTTCCAAAAATGAAAGTCTTATCCTTTTGTATTGGTCCACCCGCCGAGCCACCGAACTGATTTCGCCTGAATGGAGGGATGCGCGGGTCATCCGGCCGAGCCTTGCGGTCAAAGAAGCCTCGTGCATCGAGGGCGCTGTTGCGCAGGAACTCGTACGCAGAGCCGTGGAAGGCGTTGGTGCCGGATTGCGTCACGATGCCGACCTGCCCGCCGGCCCGGTGGCCAAACTCGGCCGCGTCCATGTTGGGGACGATGTTGAATTCCCGCACCGCCTCAATCCCGAGCAACTGTCCGCTCACGCCCCCTGGAGTCGAGCTAATGGCGTTGGTTCCGCCCGGGTATTCCACTCCGTTCCACAAGAAGATGTTCTCGCCCGGGCGCCGGCCGGCAACCGAGAAATAGTTGCCAGGGCCGCTGCTGCTGGAGGTGGTTTGCTTGATCGCGCTTGAATTCACCATCACCGGGTTGAGTGAAATCAGGTTATCGAAGCTGCGGCCGTTGAGCGGCAGATCTTTAACCTGCCGTTCGGCAACCAGGCCCGACACTTGCGACGTGGAGGTATCCACCAGCGGTACTTCGCTCGTGACCGTCACCTGCTCCGTGAGCGCGCCGACCTGAAGCGCGGCATTTAAGACGAATTCCTGCCCCACCACCAACTCAATGTCCACGACCCTGGTCTGAAAACCCGGGCAGGAGACCTGGACCCGGTATTTGCCGGGAGGCAAGTCCGGAATGGAAAACAATCCGGCCTCATTGCTCCTGGCTGTCCGCCGGAGGTTCGTCTCCGTGCGGATCGCTGTAATCGTTGCACCGGGGATGACTGCGCCCGTGGAGTCGCGCACGGTTCCCTGAATCGCCGCGCCTACGCCCTGGGCGTAAAGAACCGGAATGAAAGGACACACTGCCAGTAACCCCAAAAATAGGCAAACCAGGAATCGCCGGATCGCCTGCCCGTCGCAAGAGAAAAACTTTGCCGCCATTGTCTGACCCTCCAACCCAAGCCGGAATTTGCGATTTCAACCTTATCTTTGCGCAGCACCATAATGCCAGCGGGGCTCTCGTGTCAACCAGCAGGAGTACCGGTCAAACTTTGCCGATTTTTCGAGGGCCGACGACTATTAGGAACTTCAGGCCTGCGCCTGCCTTACCGCCCTGACAGGAGGGACCGTTCCAGGATTGCTGAATAAAAATGAAAAATCCTGAGAAAAAGGGCAACGACCTGATCGGTGTTCACTTATAGCGCTGGCCGGTGGCCGCCGCCACTATGGTTGTCGTGGCCACAAAGCGATGACCGATGTTGTCAACCATGACGCC
Organism: Acidobacteriota bacterium; assembly: GCA_003222815.1. GTDB lineage: Bacteria > Acidobacteriota > Terriglobia > 20CM-2-55-15 > 20CM-2-55-15 > 20CM-2-55-15. Next base: position 2,812 of record QHXC01000189.1, read on the forward strand.
AAAGCCCTCCAGAGTTCTCACGCCGAGCAGCGTCATGTCGCCGGGTTCAGCAAACACGACTTCATCGTTGGTCTCATAGCCTTCCGCGCTGAGGATGGCATAACCCACCTCTCGCTCGACCTTCTGTTGGGTGGCTGTGCTAAAAACCCGTTTCCGGCGCGGTGTAATCCCGACGCTTTTCAAAACGTCTGCGGGGAGCCACGTCAGTTTCGAGCCAGTGTCAACCAGTGCCGGCAATGGTGGTGTCTCGAGTTCCTCCCGCTTTGGATTGCGGGCGGTGACATTGACTTTAAACAAGCTCATGGCCGGAAGAATATCACGCCAAGAGTAGGCAAGGTGGGGCTTGCCCGAATTTCTCACAGGATGAACACGGCAAGTCCCCTCCTGAAGAAATAGGGTAACAATATACTTGGCTTACCGGCTTCCGAAGATCAGCGATCAGCAACCGCCGACCGCCAATATGTAACAGCCATGTGCAATCAGCCAAAGCGATTGCTAAGGACATTGCGTATGTTTGTTACATACTGGCCATCGGCGATGGCTGATTGCTTATGGAAGGCGGTGAGCCAAGTATGTTATTTGCCATTGGTCTTGACCAGAACCATGAGCCCCGATGCCCAGGCAAGCTTGGTAGACACAAATCCCATCCGGCTTTCCAGTTCGGTAATCAGTGAGGGAACTTTCGGCGCGTGGCCATCGGGCCAAGAAGGCTGGGGAAGAAGATCGTCGACAAGGTAGATGCCACCGATCCGGAGCAGCGACAGAGCGAGATCCAAATGCGTAAACTTGCCGGGCCAGGTGTCGGCGTAAATCAAATCGAACCGGAACTGGGACTCAGCGAGGAACGCGGCGCCGTCCATGAGGTGAAATGTCACGCGCGGATCGTGTCCGAGATGGCGCCGAGCGATCTCCAATACGGTTGGATCGTTCTCGACAGATTCGAGTCGAGACTGGGCGTCTATACCAGAGAGAAGCCAAGCCGTGCCGACACCCGTACCAGTCCCAAGTTCTAAAAAATGACCTCCGGGTTTGGTTGCCGCAAGTGTCCGAAGTAGCGCGCCGGTCTGCAACTCAGAAGCCATCGTGAAACCCGCTCGCCGCGTGTCTTGGTGGATGGCCTCGAGTACCGAGGGGACCTGCACAATGTCGTTGTCGTTCATAGAGTCATTTTACAACCACCAGTTCAGCGCCTTCCTCCTGCGACGGCACCTCGAACAGACACGAACTGTTCAAGCATTTCAGGGCTCACGCGGAAGTTGTATCTCGGTAATCTAGAGTTTCTGACCTCGAGCCGGGCTCGTACGACCTCGATAGGCGTTTGCAGAAAGTGGGTCTTTGCCTTTGCCCCGAAGCGCTTGGACATCGCGACGTATTCTATCCGGTGCGCCCGAAGGAAGAAGCCATCATCAAGAATCACGTCGATGTCCCTCCGAAGGAACTCCGAAACAACTTCCCAGATCAATTGGCGGCAAACCAATACGCGCCGGACATGCTCGTCGTGGCCAACAGAATCGATGGAGTAAGGTCCGAAGGAAGTAATCAACCAGCAATCCAGCGAGAAGCACACGCGATCAGCATCAGCGCTCAGAGCCATCGAATACGTGGTCTTGCCGGAACAC
>QHXC01000190.1 GCA_003222815.1 Acidobacteriota bacterium
TTTTCTGAATCGCTCGGCCACCCCTCCTTGCAGTGATGCAGCAGTGATGCAAGGAGGGGAATAGCGCTTGATTCCAATTTTTTCACAGCTTCCCCGTCTGCGCCTGCTTCGGCTTTGCACAAAAAGTCACTTACTGGTTTCTGAACATCGCCGATTCGCATTCGCCGATAATTGCAGATTTCAAATCTAGCTGCGTGGCCGTTGCCGACTTTTTGTGCAAAGCCCCCCAGGAAGACGAAATTCGTCTCTATTGTGATCTGACGTTGCTGTTGAGTTGGACCAAAGCTACGCGATTTCGGCCGCTGCAGGCCATCACGAGATTGCCGTCCGGCGTTGCCATCATGTTACGTACGACTCCTCCGCCCGACGGAATCACTCCTTGATTGAGACCGTCACGCTTCCCGGAATCACCACCGCCGGAGGTTTCGGTTTCTCGGGGAAGTTCTTGCCCAAATATTCCGCTACGACGGCAGACTGATCCTTGGACAGATCCACCATCGCGCTGAAAACCGTGTGCCACTCCTCTCGTGAGTACCCGGCGTTGGTGACCAGGCTGAGGGCATGGCATTGAGAGCAAGTATTCTGGACCATTTCCTTACCATTCCCGTCGGGCAATTGAGCTTGAGCCTGTGGACCGCGTTGGCCCTGAATCCGAGCGGGACCGATAGCGCAGAGTAAAACTGCGACTGCCAACGGCAAAACTGATTTTCTCAACATAGTTTCTCCATCAAGTAGGATCTGGCTTGGATTGAGCCTCAGAGATGGCCACATCACTCTTGAGCGGATAGGAAAAATATCCGCTAAGGGCTGCCTCAAGCTTGAGCAGACAAGACTCAGATTGGCGATGATGAATCTGTCCGCTGGATCGCGCCTACGGAGACTGAACTGGTGGTTCTTTCAAAGCGACCCGCGAATCCGCGTGGTCCGATCTAGCAGTGCTACAACACCCGTGCGAAGGTGCCGTCCAACACCAAAGTACCATTCACATTCGCACACATCAGGCGCAAAGTCTCCACGTTTGAGCGAGCGATAAAGCACGCGGAAGAAACAAAATCAAGACAGTCAAAGCTGGAACACACGACAAAGAAAGGAATTGCAGTGGGAAATCGAAAGCGGTTTGTTTGGGGGGCGCTCATCCTGAGCGCATTGGCGGCGACGGCGTCTCTGGCGTACGCTTCCACATACACTATCATTGACGCCTCAACGTTTGGTATCAACACGAAAGGTGACATCGTCGGCGCCTACTTCATCGGCGGGGGCGGACCTCACCATGGCTTCCTGCTCCATCGGGGCACGTTTAGCACCCTTGATGTCCCCGGCACCTTGCAAACGGCTGCCCGTGGTATCAACCCGCAGGGTGACATCGTGGGTGACTGCAACACCTCTGCAGGGGGCACCCATGGCTTCCTGCTCCACGAGGGCTCTTACCAAACCATTGTTGACCCTCCTGGATCCGTATCCACGGTCGCCGTCGGAATCAACTCGCAGGGGGACATCGTGGGTGACTATGATGACGCGGCCGGGCGAACCCACGGTTTTCTTCTCCACGAGGGCGGCTTCACGATCATTGACATTCCTGGCGCCTTCGCGACGTATGTCTTTGGTATCAACGGGGATGGTGACATCGTCGGCGCCTCCACTCCTGGCGATGCCAGGGGCGTGCATAGCTTCCTATTCCGCAACGGCGTCTTCACTACGATTGACGTGCCCGGTGCTTTTGCGACCTACGCGGCGGGTATCAACACGCAGGGTGATATCGCGGGCACCTACACACATAGGGAGCCCATTCCTGTTTACCCATACTTTGGCTACCCACCCCATGGCTTCCTAGTCCACAAGGGTAAGTTCACTACCATTGACCTTCCTGGTTCTACATCTACCCAGGTCCTTGGTATTAACGATCGGGGTAGCGTAGTCGGGATCTATACCGATGGACATGACGTGCAACATGGTTTTCTTGTAAAGTAAACGTCGCTCGCCGAATCTCAATTCTTCTTTTTGACGAGCGTCTACCTGTTCCCTCCCGCGAGATTTGCGCGACTGTCATCATGCGCGGATCTCGCGGTTGGTGAACCCGCGCAAGCAGCGATCGCCGCCGGGACAGCCACAGCCCGCCGCATCTTTTTTCCGAGCCGCCTGAAAAAACCATGACACCCGCCCGGTTCAGGACCTATCCTTACTCAAAAGACTGAACAGTTTGGGCTCGGTTGGAAAGGAGACGAATATGCGCTTCTTCCGAAACGGAGTAATTCTTCTCCTGTGCACATCGATCTTAGCAGCGCAGGGATTTCGCGCCACGATCGTGGGCCGCGTGACGGATGATTCGGGCGCAGTCGTGCCCGGCGCCAAAATCACAATTACGAACACCGGCACCAATGAAATCCGTTCCGTGATCGTGGGCGACAATGGGGAATACTCGATTCCGCAACTCGCTCCCGGCAATTACAGCTTGACGGCCGAGTATGCAGGCACGCTTCGATATTTCGCTGAAGGTGGGCGCCCTGACGGAGGAAGTGCAGGTCAGTGCCTCTGCGCCGCTGGTCGCCAGCGAAAACGCCGCACTGGGGAATGTGGTCGATCAGAAAAAGATTGTGGAACTCCCCCTGAACGGCCGCGATTATCTGCAGCTCGCGTTTCTGCAGCCGAATGTGTTCGCGCCCGCGCAAGGCTCGAATCTCGGCTTTCGCGGCGGATTCAACGTCGCGGGCAACAGCGAAATTGCAAATCAATATATCCTGGATGGCATCGACAACAACGACGAGACAACGAATCAACCATTGCACCGGCCGATCCTGGATGCGGTTCGAGAATTCAAGGTTCTGACCGGCACCTATTCTGCGGAATACGGCAGGCAGGCGGGCGGTCAGATCATTGTGACCACGCGATCGGGCACCAACGAATTTCATGGCGCCGCATGGGAGTTCCATCGCGACTCGGGTTTGGATGCGCGCAACTTTTTTGCACCGCAAAAGCCGTCGTTCCGGCGAAACCAGTTCGGCGGCGTCCTTGGCGGGCCGATCAAGAAGGACCAGACGTTTTTCTTCGGCGCGTATGAGGGGCAACGGCGCGGCCAGCAGGAAGCCGGTCTGGCCACGGTGCCTTCCCTTGCCTTCCGAAACGGCGATTTCAGCTCCGTCTCGACGCCGATTCGAAATCCTTTTGATGGAAACAATCCTTTCCCGGGTAACCAGATTCCGCAGTCACTGAGGAGTAAGCAGGGTGTGGGCCTGCTGGCGCTCTATCCCACGCCGAACCGCAGTGGCTCTCAAAATTTCGTTTCCGCCGCCGCGGGTCACTTCAATATTAATCAGTGGTCGGCGAGAGTCGACCACCGGTTCAGCATGATCGACGACGTCTACACCGCGTACGAATTCGCCGACTCGACGGAGTTCTATGCTTTGTCGAACCCGCTCTGCTCGGCACGCGACGTCCCTGGATGGGGCTGCGATGAGCTGCAGCGAACCCAACACGCCGTCACCGTCTGGACGCACATTTTCTCGCCGCGCCTTGTCAACGAGGCGCGCGTGGGCTACACGCGATTCGGTTTCTTCCGCCTGCAACAGGACCGGGATGTCAACGTGATTCAGACGCTTGGCATTGGCGGTCTGACCGACGCCGGCAAGACGCCGTTCAACAATGGCGCACCGCAAATCCAGCTTACCGGATTCGCCACCATCGGCGGCCCGACCAACCTGCCCCAGGGCCGGCACGACAACACGTACAACTACGTCGAGAACCTGACCTTCATCACCGGCAAGCACGCCATGAAATTGGGTGTCGACATCCGGCGCTTCCTGTTCAATTCCTTTTTCACTTCGTTCGGACGCGGCTCATTCAATTTCGATGGCACTTTCACAGGCAACGCCGTCGCCGATCTGCTGCTGGGAATGCCCAGACAAGCGGACCGTAATCTGGGTGTGCCGTTTCATAACGCCATGACGTTCTCTTCCGGCTACTACTTCCATGACGATTGGAAGATCACGCCGAAGCTGACCCTGAATCTGGGCTTGCGATACGATCTGGACTTGCCCGAAGTCGAGCGGGTCAACAAGATCGCATCCTTCGATCCGGCCCGGAACACCATTAAGGTGGCGGGGGGCCTGGAGTACTACATCGATAACAACAACCCGACAGGCCTCAGCTCGCGCCCGCGTCCCGACGTTGGACGACGGCTGTGGGCCACAGATAAGAATAATTTCGGGCCTCGTGCCGGTCTGGCATGGCGTCCGTTCGGTGGCACCAGCACAGTGGTACGCGCCGGTTTCGGCACCTTCTACAACCACCAGATCGTCGGCAACGGCCTCACGCCTCTATCGCGCAACTCGCCTTTCCGTTTGCGGCAAACTTCGGGGCCATTTCAGTCCACCGATCGGCCGAACCTGGGGGATGCATTCTCTGGAATCCCCTCGGTGGTCGCACCCGGAATCGATCCCAACTTTCGTACGGCCTATATCAACGAATGGAGTTTCGGCCTGCAGCGCGAAATCGCCTCGAATTTCGTGCTGGACGTTTCGTACCTCGGATCAGAGGGGCACAAACTCCCGGTAGGCTGGAACATCAACCAGGCTCTTCCAGGGCCAGGCTCGATCGCCAGCCGTCGTCCGTATCCGGGTTTCGGTAACATCACCGGGGGCTATATTTCTTCAATCGGCAACTCGAACTTCAACGGCCTCACCGTGCGTGGCGAGCGGCGTTTGAGCAACGGGCTGAGCTTCATCTCTTCGTATGCCTGGTCGAAGTCGATCGACGACAGCGTGGGAATCTCGGCCGCCAGCGATGGAAGTACATCCTTCGCTCAAGATGCCAGGAATCTTCGCGCCGAGCGTTCCGTGTCGGATTACGACGTGACGCATCGCTTCGTGTTCAGCTACGTTTACGATCTACCGTTTGGTAAAACTCGGAACAACATGGTGCACGCGATCGCCGGAGGATGGCAGCTTACGGGAATACTTAGTCTCCAGACGGGTCCGCCTTTCACGGTTCTTTCGGGCCGAGACGAGAGCAATACAGGCAATACAGGAGTTGGTGCGGACCGTCCCAACATTATTGGCGACTGGCACGTAAACAATCCCAGCCCGGACCGCTGGTTCAACCCATGCACGCTGTTGGCAAACGGAGCACGAAGGAACTGCTCGCCGGGGGATACGCCCGCATGGCAAATCAACGCGATCAACACATTCGGCAATGCAGGACGAAACACGCTCCGCAGCGATGGTCTGAAGAACTTCGATCTGGGGCTGTCCCGCGCGTTCCGTATCACGGAGAAGGTTTCGCTGCAGTTCCGCTCGGAATTCTTCAATCTTGCCAATCACCCGAATTTCGCGCTACCGACCCAGAGCGCGGCCGGCAGCTCTTTTGCGACGATCTCCCGGGCGGCTTTCCAGTCGCAGACCGGCGCCCAGCGCCAGATTCAGTTCGCCGCAAAAATCGTATTTTGAAGACGGCATGACGGATACAGCAGGCGCCCATCGATACGCGCCTGCTGCGACGTTCAAACGCAGAGAGATTACTGGCTGGCCGCGTTCATTGCTTCCGCGATGCAGAAAAAGTTCGAAGCATCGTTAGAGTCGCCGGTGCCCTTATATTTTGCTACCTGACCGAAGGGGCATAATGGACGCGTCTTATCGACTTTACCGTTAGTCAAGTGAGAGGCGATGATCTGGGCGGGCTTCCTTCCTTGCTCGACCCATTCCTCCATCACCTTCACTTTGTCGAATCTATCGGTGCCAACGCCACCCTGGCAGTGATTCATTCCAGGTACCATGAATAGAGCGATCGAATTCGCTGCCTTGTCTTTCCCCACCGTTTTCAAGACATTATTGTAATAAGTAGCACTGAGTAGCGGGTTGACCTGGGGATCGGACCAGCCGTGATACATCAGCAGCTTGCCGCCCCGATCGAAGAACCGCTTCAAATTCGGATCACCCGAGTACATCACGCCATTGTCTGACTTGTTGGCGCGATCGATATCGGTCGAGATGTTCATCGTGTGATAGTCCCAGTTCCGATCCTTGAAGACGATGTTCCGCATGGCGGTGGCCGCGGGGCCAAGCGGCTCCGGCCCGCCGAGCGTCGCCCAACTGAGTTCGGCTCCGGGCATCAGGTGGCCCTCAAACAGCACCTTCCCTGTCTTCGGGTCCTTCAGCGGCGCCGTCATCGCCTTGGCCGACTCGACCTGCCCCTTCGTCAAACACTGAGCGCGATCGCCGGCCTTGCAGGCGAGCTTTGCGTAATCGAAATTGCACTTTGTCGGATTCTCGATCACCCCGTCCTTCAGTCCATCCAGGGCGTCGCAGGCATTGAGAACGGCCTCATGGATCATTGAATACTTTTCAGGCGGAATGATGCTGTCGGCATCTTTGTTGACGATCAGGTTCAACGCCGTGCGGGCGCCGTGGGCGCGCATCTGGTCCCACGCAGCGGCGCCGGCAATGATCCCGTTGAAGTCCTCGGGATATGTCTGTGCTGCTGCGAGGCCCTGCCTGCCGCCCTGGGAGCATCCATTGTAATAAGAAAATTTGGCGGCAGTGCCGTAATGCGCCTTGATGATGGTTTTGGATTGCACCGTCATTTCGTGAATCGAGCGATAGGCGATATCGATCAGCTTTTCGGGATGGCCCAGCGCGAAATCAGCGCTGTTCCCGACGTGACCGGTATCGGTACCGGCGCCCGCGTAACCCGCCGCCACAGCCGCGGCAAGTGCGGGATACGGAATAGTGCCAGCCCATCCGCCGTTGCCGACAGCCTGGAACTTGCCGTTCCAGCCGGTCACCGGCAACCAGATTTCGGTCTTGATGTCGGAGTCGCTGCTGGGCGTCAGCGTCGCCGTTACCCGGCAGAACGCCGGCAAGCTCGCGAACGGGTTCGCTGCAGGACCGCCGCCTCGGACACCACGCCCGTCTGCTGCGCCACGGCCAGCGCCGCCTTCACCTCGGGCTGCTCCACCGCGGCCGCCGGGCTGTACAAAGGCGCCCGCCGCGACCATTTGGGCGGAATCGATCTTGGCGTTGGGAAGCGCAAGGCTCGCGAGGTTCTCGCACGCCGTGGCTGCGGCCGCCGGAGCCGGTCCAACCAGTATGACCGTCAAGGACACAGCCGTGAAGATA